>WTCI01000118.1 GCA_013138655.1 Desulfuromonadaceae bacterium
TCAACTGATTGAAGGGATGGAAAATGACGATTTCAGAACGTTATCGGAAGATTTTAGAACAGATTGAAATAGAAGCAGATCGTTTGTATGAGGTTTTACCTGAAAATACAGTAAAAGCCCTTCGCCAGGTTGATCGGGCTGCTGAAGAGATGCAGGATTTCAGCGAATCGGTTGGAGAGATTCCGCAGTTTCAGTTGGAAAGCAAACTTTCTCCTGTGTTACTCAAGGCTCATAGTTGTCTTGATCGTGCCCGGGTGCTGTTGGAAGATGCCGGTCATAGTAAAGAAGGCAGCACTGTCTGGGAAATGGAACAGCTGGTCTATCGTTTGTTAAATGATCTCTGAAAGCAGAATAAGTCCAAGGAAGATGGTCTCGACAAATGTCATGAGATGGCTAAGCAATTTTTGCGACGCCATCAAGGGAGTGATTGTGAAAAAACAGCAGCAGGAAATAAAACTGGAAATCCAGATTGATGACGAAACAGCCAGTGGTCAGTACATAAATATGGCGGTGGTGAATCACAATGACAGTGAGTTTGTCCTGGATTGTATTTATGTGCAGCCCCAGGCCCCTAAGGCCAAGATCCAGTCAAGACTGATCACCTCGCCGCGTAACGCAAAAAGGCTGCTGCTGGCATTGCAGAACAATATTCACACTTATGAGCAGCAGTTCGGGGTTATTGATCTGCGTGAAAGTACTGAACCTGTCAACAAATTCAGCAAGCCTGTCCACTGACAAACTAATGTCCCGTGCGGCTAATCCTGTCGGAGGGGATGGTTTCAGGGAGTGATTTCTTTCGTCTTGACCTGATTCCTGCCGCCGTTTTTCGCTTCGTAAAGGGCGTCGTCAGCAGCTCGTATCAGTTCATCGATTGTGCCGTCATAGGTGCCGTCATAAGCGGCAACCCCGAAACTCATGGTCAGTTTGTCTCTCCCCATGGGGGGCGCAAGCGGCAGCGATTCTACTCTTTGGCGGATCCTTTCGGCTATGTTCTGTGCTGCTTCCAGATCCGTTTCCGGCAGCACTAAACAGAATTCTTCACCACCATATCGCGCCGCCAGGTCGTAGGTTCTTAATTTCTCCTGTAACAGGTCGGAAATTTTGACGAGAACTTCATCTCCCACCTGATGGCCATACTGATCATTAACCCGTTTGAAATGATCGATATCGGCCATGATCAGGGAGATCGGGCTGGTGCCTCGGTAGCAACGATTCAGCTCTGCGGTCAGTTTTTCATACAGGTAACGTCGATTGTACAGGCGGGTCAAGGGATCAGTTTGAGCGAGTTCCAGCAGCAATTGATTGCTCCGGCGCAGTTCATCTTGTAAAGTTTTCAACTGCATATGGACGTGTACCCGGGCCACCATTTCCGACGGCTCGAATGGCTTGGTAATATAATCGCTGGCACCGGACTCCAGCCCCTTCACTTTCGTGTCAAGGTCATCATGGCTGGTCAACATGATGACCGGTTTTTCGCGCAAATCCTCCCTGGATTGCAACATTGCCAGAAATTTCAGTCCATCCATTTCCGGCATCTCAATATCACAGAGGATGAGATCGACCTGATTATTGACCAGAAGTTTAAAGCCTTCGATCCCATCAGCAGCCTGCAGGATATTAACGAATAATTTGCCGTCAGAAAATATCTGTGTGACCTGAGAGCGGATAGCCTTGGAATCATCAATGATCAGTAAGGTTCGATTCATGGGAATCTCACTTGAATTGCTCTGAAAGCAGCCAAGAAGCTCTTTTAGTTTCCAGGTGCGGCAGATAATTTTTCGAAGGTTTTTATCAGCATTTCTTCTGTTGTTTGCCAGTCAACACACTTGTCGGTGACTGAAACACCATATTGTAGCTGACTGAGATCTTCGGGTATGCCCTGGTTTCCGGCATTCAGGTTGCTTTCAATCATCACCCCGTTGATATCATTTGTGCCGGCGAGAATTTGTTCGATGACATTGTCCAAAACTTCGCCCTGGCGCTTGTGATCTTTGTAAGAATTTGCGTGGCTGCAATCAACCATGATGGAGTGGGGCAGATCGTTTTTTTTCAGCAGCGCGATTGTTTTGGCAATATCTTCCGGGGCATAGTTCGGCCCATCATTGCCGCCACGGAGAACGATATGAATATCGGGATTGCCGGTTGTCTGGACAATGGACGACCGTCCCTCGAAGTTGATACCGAGAAAACTGTGCGGTCGGCAGGCCGCAGCCATGGCATCAGTGGCGATTTTCAATCCGCCATCGGTGCCATTTTTGAACCCGACCGGGAAGGAAAGCCCGCTGGCCATTTCTCGGTGTGTCTGCGATTCCGTCGTGCGTGCACCGATCGCCCCCCAACTGATCATATCTGAAAGGTAGTGCGGGGTAATCGGGTCAAGCATCTCGCTGGCGATCGGCAAGCGGAGGTCGGTAATGGCAGCGAAGAGTTGCCGGGCAATGCCCAGGCCTTTTGAAATGCAGTGGGTGCCATCCATGTCAGGGTCGTTGATTAGACCCTTCCAGCCGACGGTTGTGCGCGGCTTTTCAAAATAGACCCGCATGACGATGAGAAATTGCTGCTGTACTCTGTCTGCCAGTGCTTTAAGTTTTCGGGCGTATTCCATGGCTGCTTGAGGGTCATGGATAGAACAGGGACCGACGACAACGATCAGGCGCTTGTCTTCGCCGTGCAATATGGCTTTGATCCTGTCGCGACTGTCATTGACAAAAGCCGCACTCTCAATCGTTAACGGAAAAACCTGTTTCAGGTCTGACGGGGCAATAATCGGGGTAACTTCATGGACATTCAGATTGTTGGTTTGAACCATTGCTATCCTCACCAGTCATTAAATATTTTTGATAGATTTGTAAATTCTTTGTTGTCATCCCCGATTTATTATCGGGGATCCATGATTTCAACAAGTCCATAATTTCAACAAGTTATAAACTGGATTCCTGAGCAGAGAATTGCTTCGGGAATGACAATTTGCGAGAGCATCATTTTTAGTAAAAACAAAATCACCTTAATCTAGCGGTTTTATTGTTGAAAGTCAAAGCCTGGGAGGGTGTCGGACTATCCATGAGCCAGCTGCAAATCCGGCTGTTCGGTCTGTTTAATGGTTTGACAGTATTTCGAGGTTTCTGTATAAATTCATAAAATTACGAAGTTTTTCATTGTTGAATTATGGAAAGGTGCTGATCTCATGGATGTTTTGCTTGTTGCCATCGCCAGGATTATTGACTTGGCATTTAGTATCTATATTTTTATTGTTATTGCCAGGGCGTTGGTCTCCTGGGTCAACCCCGACCCCTACAATCCTATCGTCCGGTTTCTTCACAAAGCGACAGACCCGGTTCTGTATCGATTGAGAAATATATTGCCGTTTTTGCGGGCTGGAAGTTTCGATTTTTCACCGTTGGTGCTGCTGGTGCTGCTTTCTGTTGTACAACAGCTGGTCGTCGGTTTTCTTATGCAGATTGCCCATTAATCTCTCTTCTTGAGGATCAGATCCCATGCGGATTACGCCGATCGAAATTCAGCAACACCAGTTCAAGACACGTCTGTTCGGCTATGATACAGCCGCAGTTGACCTTTTTCTGGAAATGCTTGCTGATGAGTTGGAGCGTCTGCATAAGCAGAACAACGAGTTGAAGGAATCGTTGGCGAGAACCCGAACCGCTTTAGAACAGATGCGTGGTCGGGAAAAAGCTCTCCAGGATACGCTGTTGACGGCACAGCAGGTGACCGAGGATCTGAAAGCCAATGCACGCAAAGAGGCAGAGGTTTTACTTGCGGAAGCGCATCTTGAAGGGGAACATGTGGTGCGGGATGCCGCCGAGCGTCGGTTGCAACTGATTCGTGAAATCCAGGAGCTTAAACGACAAAAAATTTCCTTTGAAAGCAGTTTGCGGACGATGATTGATGGTCATTTGAAATTATTGGACATGGATATCCTGCAAATTGAAGAAGATGATCGGCAAGCTGTCCTGCTTGAGTCATCACAGAATAACCGTCAAAAAGAAGGGGGTGCTGAGTTCGCCTGATGTATCCTTTTTTACAACAAGTTGATGCCGGAGTTATCCTGCTGTTGAAAGTTCAACCGAGGTCGAGTTGCAACCAGCTTTCCGGTGAACAGGATGGAGCACTGAAAGTGAAATTGACATCGTCACCGGTTGAAGGGGCCGCTAACAGGTGCTGCTGTGAATATCTGGCGAAACTGTTCGGTATCGCCAAAAATCGAGTCGAACTGGTTGCCGGTGCCAAGTCGCGTAAAAAACGGGTTCTTTTGCACGATTTACAGATTCATCAGGTCTCGGCTGTTCTCGATACCCACCTGAAATAGTTCTCTTGACAGTCGCTTGATAACAAATTATTATTTGCCTCGTTTTGCCGGAAAACTTTGCTTTGGGGGTAAGTTATGCCTTTGTATGAATATCAATGTAAGGTCTGCGGATTGGCGTTTGAAGTTCGTCAGAAGTTCTCTGATGCGCCGGTCGAGCAATGTCGCGAGTGTGGCGGTTCAGTCAAAAAGTTGATTTCGCAGGCCGGTTTTGCACTCAAAGGTGGTGGCTGGTATCAGCAGGGATATTCCCGGAAGTCTTCCTGTGACAGTCCTGTTGCCGGAAAAAGCGAAGCCTGTGCCGGATGCCCTAAGGTTGCTAACGGTTGATTGTATGATTGTTGTCAGTAAGAGTGAAGAAAAGCCCCGCCAGACAAATTGTCTGGCGGGGCTTTTCTTCTCCCGCTGTGCAGTCTTTGCGGAAAGCAGGGGAAGGGAGATCGTTTGCTCCGCTGTTTCTTTACAATCATAAAACGCTTACGTATAGTTCAAACTTCATGACACAACTGAAATCGCAACGCAGCCGGCGTGGAAAATAACCGGCAAGATGCGTTAGTTTATGGTTTATATGGTACTGGAGCTCAATTCAAATAGACACAAACGGAGGTGTTCAGGTGGCGGAAATAATTGACGGTAAAGCAATGGCGGCGGATTTGCGACAGGAAATTGCAACCGATACGGCAGCATTGATCGCGCAAGGGGTCACTCCCGGCCTGGCTGTGGTCCTGGTTGGTGAGGATCCGGCCAGCAGGGTTTATGTATCGATGAAGGAAAAGGCCTGTGCTGCGACAGGAATTTTTTCCGATGAGTACAAGTTGCCGGTCGAGACCAGTGAAGCTGAATTGCTCGAACTGATTGTCAAACTGAATAATGATGAGCGGATCGACGGCATTCTGGTTCAGTTGCCGCTGCCGGAGCATATCGATGAGGCGAAGGTCCTTGAGGCCATCTCTCCCGCCAAGGATGTTGATGGTTTTCATCCCTACAATGTCGGTCGACTGGTCACCGGAAACCCGCTCTTCCAGCCCTGTACCCCTTATGGCGTGATGAAGATGCTGGAACGTACCGGCGTCGACCTGGAGGGGAAAGAGGTTGTTGTCGTCGGCCGTTCAAATATCGTCGGCAAGCCGGTCGCCTTGATGTGTCTGGCTGAACATGCCACGGTGACGATCTGTCATTCCCGTACTCGGGATCTGCCGGCGAAAGTGGCTGCAGCCGATGTGGTGATTGCCGCCGTCGGGGTGCCGGAAATGATCAAAGGTGACTGGATCAAGGAAGGTGCCGTGGTGATTGATGTCGGTGTCAACCGGGTCGGCGAGAAGAAACTGGTCGGTGATGTCGATTTTGCCGCAGCTTCGGAGCATGCCTCTGCTATCACCCCGGTGCCGGGTGGGGTTGGTCCCATGACCATTACCATGCTGCTCTATAATACTGTTGTCAGTGCTAAACGCCGGGCGGCACAAAAATCCAGGTCGGTCTGAATGATTATCGGAGGGTCCAAAGGGCGTGAGGAACTTGACGCGCTGCTGGAAGACTGTCAATCCCTGTTTCTGATCGGTTGCGGTACCTGTGCCACGGTTTGTAAAGTGGGCGGCGAAGATGAGGTGTTTGCCGCCCAGGAATGGCTCGAGGGGCTCGGCCGTGAAGTCACCGGGAGTGTGATTCTTGACGAGACCTGTCATATCATGCGGGCGGCACGCGAACTGCGCCGTTTGCGGGCACAGGTGGCAGAGGCTGATGCGCTGCTGGTGATGAGTTGCGGCGCCGGGGTGCAATCGATCTCCGATTGCACGGAAAAGCGCGTGTTGGCTGCGGTAAATTCTCTGTTTCTCGGTAACACTCGGCGTTTCGGTCAGTATGAAGAAAAATGTTCCCTCTGTGGTG
>WTCI01000279.1 GCA_013138655.1 Desulfuromonadaceae bacterium
GTGATGACCAGCGCCACCCTGACCGTGGCCGGTGCTTTCGGCTATTTCCATTCACGGGTCGGCCTTGATCGGGTCGAGCCGGAACGGTTGACCGAACTGAGTCTCGATTCCCCTTTCGATTATCCACAGCAGGCACTGGTGGCAGTGCCGACTGACCTGCCGGAACCGGGTAAGCCGGGGTTTGCCGAAGCGGTACGCGATGCGGTGGAAAAAGCGGTACTTGCCAGCGGCGGCCGCAGTTTCGTCCTTTTTACCTCTTATGCTTTATTGCGTCAGGTGCATGAAGAGCTTTCCCCGGTCCTCGAAGCGCAGCGTCTGCGCTGTTTGCGCCAGGGACAGGAGAACCGTCACCGGTTGCTCAAGCGTTTTACCGAGGATGAAAGCAGTATCCTCTTCGGCACCGATTCTTTCTGGGAGGGGGTTGATGTGCCGGGGCGGTCGCTGGAACAGGTGATCATCGCCCGACTGCCGTTCAAGGTACCGACCGAGCCGGTGCTTGAGGCCCGCTCCCAGGCGATCGAGCAACGCGGCGGTGATTCTTTTATGGAATACACGGTGCCGCAGGCGGTGATCCGCTTCAAGCAGGGCTTCGGCCGTCTGATCCGACATCGGCGGGATCGGGGCGTGGTGTTGATCCTCGATACCCGGGTGGTGCGACGTGGTTACGGGCGGATGTTTTTACGCTCCCTGCCGCCGGCGCGGGTGGTGCGTGGAACGAGTGATGAGGTTTTTGATGAAATCGGACAGTTTTTTAACCAAGAGGGATGCTTTCGCAAAAAGCCTTGGGATGGCCAAGCAAAAATTTCGCCCTACAAGGCTTAGTGGTTTTTCAGGAGGGAAGGCATACATATAGTATGTCGAGTTCCTGAAAAACCGCTGTAATGTAGGAGGGCGGACTTTTTGCGACGCCATCAAGAGGTAAAAGAGTCGCGATAATGAAGCTGATCCTGAAGTTTATCTGCAGCCGTTGCTTGAGGATGCCCTGGCCGATCTGCTGAGAGCTCAGGGAGTTTTTTAAGGGATACCGTCGACAATTTGACAAGAGGCGCCTCTCGGCTATCTTTTAATGACAGGGATACAAGCAATCAACCCAGTCAAGAGGAGGTTCTTTATGCCACAGGAAATGAGACACCAGGAAGCGATCAGGATTGCTGTCGAACGGGAAAAGGACCTGATGTGCTTTTACCAGAAGGCGGCGGAGATGGTGACTGCCGGCGGCGGCCAGGAAGTTTTCGCGCGGTTGGCCAAGGAGAAAGAAGAGCATGTTGGTTTCTTCTTCCGCCATTATCGGGGTAAGGAATTCGGCACTCTGGAAGAGTTTGTTAAGGCCCCCTCTCCGTCGATCAAGCAGATCGACAAAGAATTGAAAGGGGTGATTGATGCGCAGATGCACGAGCGCACGGCACGTGAAATCGCCATGAAGAAGGAGGAGCAACTGGAGAAAAGCCTGCGCAGTACGGCTAAACAGATTGTCGATCCGGGAGTGCGCACGATTTTTGACCAGATGGCTCAGGCGACGCGCAATCATTATGAAATTATTGAATCAGAGTATGCTCGTAAAATGGGCATGCCGCACGAAACAGATATCGATACCTATGTCAGGGAATAGGCTTTTTTGGGGGAATCCGTCGGGATCAATCTGAATAACAATTTATTTGTGACGCCGTTGGCTCGCACCAACGGCGTTTTTCTCTATTATCGCTTGTGGGGGGGATATGCGATCAATCAAGAATTGGCCGGCAGATGAGCGGCCGCGTGAAAAATTACTTGCTTCAGGGGCGGAAAAACTCACCGATGCCGAACTGCTGGCGCTGATTATCCGTACCGGCGACTCCGCCAGTCAACAGAGTGCTGTCGACTTGGCTCGGAGCCTGCTGAGCCGTTTCGGCTCGCTGCGTCAGCTCTCCGCCGCCAGTATCAGCGAACTCTGCCAACAATCGGGCATCGGCCCGGCAAAAGCGGCTGAAATTCAGGCCCTGTTTCAGATCGCCCGCCGTTTCAGCGACACTCGCCTGCAGCCGGGACAAGTCTATCGTTCATCTCAAGATGCTTTTCAACATTTTCACGAGCGACTTTGTGATTATCGCAAAGAGCTGTTTTTTGCCCTGTTACTCGACACTAAAAACCGCTTGATCCGTGAAGTGCAGATTTCTGAAGGCAGTTTGAGTGCCAGCATTGTGCATCCCCGCGAAGTTTTTGCCCCGGTGTTGCGTGAATCAGCTGCGGCAGTCCTGTTTGTCCATAATCATCCCTCGGGTGATCCATCACCCAGTCGTGAAGATATCGAAATCACTTCCCGCCTGAAACAGATCGGTGATCTGATGGGGGTGCGGGTGCTTGATCACATCATCGTCGGCAATGGGGATTATGTCAGTCTGGCGGATCGAGGGATGCTGTAAGGGTTTGGCCGAGTTTAGTCGATTCCGTAATCCTTCAACTTGTACATCAACGAACGCAGGCTGATTTCCAGCAACTCGGCGGCTTGGGTACGATTCCCCGCTGTTTTAATAAGGGCTTTGCGGATGTATTCTTTTTCCAGCCGTTGCGAGGCCACTTTCAGTGAATAGTCCTCGGGATTGGTTGCGTCGGAGAGTGCTTGTCGGGTTCGTAGCGGGGGGAGCTCCAGCTTGTCACCGCGACTGAAGATCAGTGCTTTTTCCAGGTGGTTCTGCAACTCCCGGACGTTCCCCGGCCAGCGATAGCTGGTCAGACGGTGGCGATCCTCTTTCTTCAGTTGGGGGCGCTGGCGCCCCTCTTGCCGGCAGATGCTGGCGAGGAAGTGTTCGGCCAGGGGGAGAATATCTTCGGGGCGTTCTCTGAGTGGCGGCAGACTGATATCAACGACGGCCAGGCGATAGTAAAGATCGTTGCGGAACAGGTTTTTCTGTACCGCGTCGTAGAGGTCGGTCCCGGCTGCAGCGACCACCCGGGTCGTGATTTTCTCCACGCGAGTTGCCCCGACCTTCCTGATTTCTCCTTCTTGTAAAACACGTAACAGCTTCGGTTGTAGTTCTAATGGCAGCTCGGAAATTTCGTCCAGAAAAAGCGTGCCACCGCTAGCAATGGTGAACAATCCCTGCTTTTCCCGGTCGGCACCGGTAAAGGCTCCTTTGACATGGCCGAACAGTTCGCTTTCCAGTAACCCGGCGGTAATTGCGCTGCAATTGATGGCCAGGAACTGCCCGGTGCGACCACTTTCACTGTGCAGTGCCCTGGCGATCAGCTCCTTGCCGGTGCCTGTTTCACCACTGATCAGAACCGGTGAATCGGCTGCTGCCGCGGCTCTGACCATCTGCAGGACCTGCTGCATTGCTATACTGGAATGAACGATCCGGTCGATGGAAAACGCTTTCTCTCGTTTGGACAGGGCGGTTTTTAATTGCCGGTTTTCCTGTCTGAGCAACTGGCGTTCTTCCGCTTTGCGCAGGGTCAGCAATACCTCGTCTGGTTTAAACGGTTTGGAAATATAATCATAGGCTCCGCGTTTCATGCACTCCAGCGCCGTGTCAACACTGCCGTATGCGCTCATCATGATGATGGTGCTGTCGAGACTGTTAACTTCAGGATGATCGAGAAAACTGAGGCCGTCCATGTCCGGCATGCGGATGTCGGAGAGGATGACATCGAATTTTTCTTGACGGATGATGCCCAGAGCCACGGCACCATTGTCCGCCTCTGTCACCCGGTAGTTGTGGGGCTCAAGAACCAGGCGCAGCATGTGGCGCATGGCAACTTCGTCATCGATGATCAGCAGGTTGCGGAATTGTTCAGTCATCTGGATCCTCTATTTGTGAACCATTTCGACAGGATACATTTTACTGGACGAATGAGCAATTGTTTGCCGTAGGTGCCATTATCTACCTGATTAGCGCTAATCTTCAGCTATAGTGAAAAAAGTCCCCTCTCCCTGAGGGAGAGGGGACTGGCTGAAGATTAGTGTTAATCAGGAAAGAAAAAGGACCGGCCAAAACGGCACCGGTCCCTTCCATTATCAATCTATTTTGGTAACTATTAAGGGCCTGGGACAGCCCCCCTTTAAGACCAGAACCGGGGGACAGTCCCCTGCCGATTCTGTGGAAGAGGCTATTTTCCTAACACTTCCGCAACTTTCTTTCCGATGTCCGCGGGAGACTGCACAACGTGCACTCCGCACTTTTCCAGTGCCGCCATTTTAGCCGCTGCGGTATCATCTCCGCCGGCGATAATGGCACCTGCATGCCCCATTCTTTTGCCCTTCGGGGCGGTCTGCCCGGCGATGAAGCTGACAACGGGCTTGTTGAAATTCTGCTTGATCCACTCACCAGCTTTCACTTCGGCCTGTCCGCCGATTTCGCCGATCAGGACAACGCACTCTGTCTGGGCATCAAACTGGAACATCTCCAGAAGGTCGATGTATTTCAGTCCGACGATCGGATCGCCGCCGATTCCGACACAGGTTGATTGACCGAACCCGAAGGCGCTAACCTGCTTGACCGCCTCATAGGTCAGCGTTCCTGATTTGGAAATGATGCCGACAGTTCCGGGAGAGTGTATCTCGCCCGGCATGATGCCCAGCTTGCATTCGCCCGGTGTAATAACGCCTGGACAGTTCGGGCCGATGAGCATGGTTTTGGACGAGCTTGTCTGCATCAGTCTTTTGACCTTGATCATATCCTTAACCGGAATTCCCTCTGTAATGCAGACACAGAGATCCAGGTGGGCATCCACAGACTCCATCACCGCATCAGCTGCATAAGCGGGTGGAACATAGACGATGGAGGCATTCGCCCCAGTTTTGCGGATCGCTTCTTCGACAGTGTCAAACACCGGGGTCCCGTCAACCTCAGTACCGCCTTTTCCGGGGACAACCCCGGCGACGATGTTGGTTCCGTATTCTTTCATTTTCTGGGCGTGGAATTTTCCATGAGAGCCGGTAAGCCCCTGAACGAGGACTTTCGTTCTATTATTAACAAGTATGCTCATTGTCTTCTCCCTCTTACTCAGACTTTGCAGAAGTTTTCTTTTTTTCAACCTTGCCGCCGGAAGCCAGTTCCACGGCTTTTTGCGCTGCATCAGCCATGGTATCCCCGGTGACAATGCTCAGCCCGGACTTTGCCGCACCTTCTTCCAGAATTTTTCTGCCCTCTTTCACATTTGTACCGTCCAGCCTGACAACGATGTGCCGGTCGCTCGGCACCTCATCGGAGGCTGTCAATATACCCTGAGCAATGAGGTCACAACGGACAATTCCGCCGAAGATGTTGACGAAAATTACTTTGACTTTTGGATCGGTCAAAATAATTTTGAATGCTTCACGAACTTTGCTGACATCGGCACCGCCCCCGACATCCAGGAAGTTTGCCGG
>WTCI01000210.1 GCA_013138655.1 Desulfuromonadaceae bacterium
TTGGCTTGACCTTCAAGGAGGATGTCCCCGATATCCGCAACACCAAGGTGGTTGATATCGTCAAAGAACTCAACGATTACGGCATTGAGGTACTGATCCACGATCCGCTGGCCTGTCCGAAAGAAACAGCACACGAATACGGGCTGCAACTCACAGAACTGGATACCGTCGGTAAAGTCGATGCAATCATTTACGCAGTTAGTCATCAGGCTTTCACCAAACTAACTCCAACTCACATGGCAGAACTTTGCAACAATGGTTCAGGTCATGGTGTGTTAGTCGATGTAAAGTCGATACTGAACCGACAGGATGTTGAAGCTGTAGGGTTAGAGTATTGGTCGTTGTAATGAAAATAAATATCCACGGAAGTCACGGATTGCACGGAAGGGGAAACAGGAAGTGAAGGAGAGGGATGAACTTTCAGTGGATTCCGTGTTTTCAGTGGACAATAAAATTCTTAATAAAGACTGATATCCACGGAAGTCACGGACTGCACGGAAGGGGAAACAGGAAATGCAGGAGAGAAATGAATCTTCAGTGAATTCCGTGTTTTCTGTGGACAATAAGCTTCTTTTCGAGAAAGAGACTTATGCTATTCGTGGAGCTGTTTTTGAGGTTTATCGAGAGCTAGGTTGTGGTTTTCTTGAAGCCGTTTACCAAGAATGCTTAGAAAAAGAGCTGCAAAAATGGAATATCCCATATGTCGCTCAGCAAGAGCTGCAGATTAGTTATAAGGGTGACCCTCTTCGACAAACATACAGACCAGATCTGATTTGCTATGAATCGATAATTGTTGAACTGAAAGCACTTTCTTCGACGACAGGCGCACACAAGGCGCAGGTCCTTAATTATTTAAAAGCCACTGGGAAGAAACTCGGTCTTCTGATTAACTTCGGGTGTCACCCTAAAGCAACCGTTGAAAGATTAATTCTTTGAATTCCGTGCCTTCAGTGATTTCAGTGGATTGAAATGGTTTTTAGATATGTCCATCACCAATTACCTGACCATTGATGTCGAAGATTATTTTCATGTCTCGGCATTTGAAAAAATCTCTCCACCGGCAACCTGGGCCGGGCGGGAGAGTCGTGTTGGGCGAAACACCGATCGCGTACTGGCTCTCCTGGATGCATCTTCAGTGAAAGCGACTTTTTTTGTGCTTGGCTGGGTTGCAGAAAAATTCCCGCAAATTACAAAAAAAATTGCTGCACAGGGGCATGAAATCGCCTCCCATGGTTATCTGCACCAGCGGGTCGCATTACAGGATCGTCAAACATATCGCGCAGACATCCGGCGCAGTAAATCCTTGCTGGAAGATCAGACGGGAGAGCAGGTGCTGGGCTATCGTGCCCCCAGTTATTCGATTACCCGACAAACCGACTGGGCTTTTGATGAGTTGCTCGAAGCCGGATTTCAATACGATTCAAGCATTTTCCCGATGCAGCATGATTTCTACGGGATTCCGGACTGGCCGAGGTTTTCCGGCTACGCGGTGAAAGAGGGGAATCACTGGATCGCCCGTGAAAATCCAACCGATTTAAACCTGAGTATCCGCGAAGTTCCCATTACCACGCTGCGCTTGCGTGGCAGAAACTTTCCGATTGCCGGCGGCGGATACTTTCGACTATTTCCTTACGCAGTGCCCCGCTGGGGATTGCAACAGATCAATCAAAAAGAGCAGCAGCCGTTTGTGTTTTACCTGCATCCCTGGGAGTTCGATCCCGATCAACCGCGCATGATCGGGTGCAGCGCTAAAAGCCGCTTCCGGCATTATTTGAATCTGGGTCGAACCGAAACTCGTTTTAAACAGCTGCTGCAGGATTTTAAATTTGGAAGGATGAGAGATTCGCTTCTGTAAGAGTAAATCTTTTTTGACGGGATAAGGTCTTGATAAAAGCGGATAAAAACTAACAACCTCAGTCCACGGAAAGCACGGAAAGCACGGAAAGCACGGAAAGCACGGAAGGTGGAGCAGAAGACATTGTAAACAGTAAACATAAAGAGCCTCTTGCAAAAGCATATGCAGCCAATTGAATGTTTAATTTTCCGTGATTTCCGTGTATTCCGTGGATAAAAAAGACCTTCAAGTTTTTTAAACAGAAGAAATGGTATTGAACATTGCAGATACGTACAGCCACAGACGCAGACCAGCCGGCCTGGGATGACTATGTACTAAATCATTCGGAAGGGCTGGCTTATCAGTTGTTTGCCTGGCAGCGAGCGGTCAAGAAGGCTTATGGCTATGATGCATGCTACCTGCTGGCTGAAAAAGAAAACAAAATCTGTGGAGTCCTGCCGCTGATTGATTTCCACATTCCTTTTTTCGGTTCGTCTTTGATTTCTCTTCCCTACTGTGATGCCGGCGGAATTCTCGCTGATGACGTAGATGTTGCCCAGAAGCTGCTGAAGAGAGCTTTGAGCTTAGCTCAGCAATCTGGGGCAAAATGTCATATCCGTACGACGCAGCCATTGCCGGTTGGTTGTGGCAACGCAACCGATAAGGTTCGCATGTTATTGAACCTGCCGGAAAATTCGGAATTATTTTTAGCGAGTCTTAAGTCAAAATTAAGAAACAAGGTAAAAAAACCCTTGAAGAGCGGTTATGAGGTTAAGGTTGGATCGCAGGAATTGATAGCAGCATTCTATTCTGTCTTTGCAGAAAATATGCATGAGCTAGGGTCTCCAGTTCACAGTCGCAGATGGATTGAAGCCATTGTTTCTGAATATAAGGAGAATATTCGCATCGCTGTTGTTTTTGCTCCAGATGGTGTTCCTGTCGCCGCCGGGATTATCTTAGCTCGGACCGCCTCGTCAACCGTGACGCTCTGGTCCGGATACCAGCCACCTTTGGGTGTTCGGTCGGTTCTCTGACGTGTAACAGCGGCATGAATACCAACTAGGGGGCTCGGGTCCGCCACCGGGC
>WTCI01000084.1 GCA_013138655.1 Desulfuromonadaceae bacterium
GCGCCTTTGCAAGGCGCACAAGAAACGGCTCATCGGGGTTCTTCCCGAGGAGAGCTTTGCCTTTGCCGCCGGGCTTGAGCTGGAGAAGGACAGGGTTTGTCTCCTTGTCGACTGGCGGATGTACGAAGTCCTGGGCGCCCTTGTCCACAACGGTTTTCCCGTAAGGGTCCACCGGGAACCGATTCAGGGCGGGGAGGAGGGCCCGGATGCCATATCACGGCTCATCCATGAACTTCTGGGTGAGCAGCCGCAGGTGGATGAAATCATCATCGGCGGCGAAAAGGCCGAGGATGCAAATCTCGAGGATGTCTTTACGCCGGGGAGCGGTGCGCGCGCCCGCATCTGGAATATGGAGGACGATCTCCACCTTGTGGAATTGATGAGAGGGGCGAAGCAGAAACACTGTCCGGGGACGTTGCCCCCCCGCTACATGGCCGCCATGGGGGCGGCCCAGCACTATGCGAGTGGAAAAAAAGGCGGCATCACCATCGATAACAGCGTCCCCCTGAAGACGCGCTTGAAGGAAAATGTCCACACCCTTCCTCTGGTCATGATCGGCGTGCTGCTCCTGGGCATGGGCGGCGAATATCTTTATCTGAAACAGAAGCTCTTCCGTCTGGAGCACGGGATCGTTTCCTTCGAAGAGCAGAAGAAAGAGTTGCAGAAGGCGGCCAACAGTGAATCGAGTCTGAAAAAAAAGTATCTGAGTCTAAAGGACAAAAAGAGAGACCTGCAAAGGAAAGAGGATCTGCTGTTGAAGGATATCCCGGCACGGCGCCAGGTCCTTGGCGAACTGATCAAAGAGATCACCGAGCGGACCCCCGCAGATATCATGCTGGAAAAGTTTTACCAGTTTTCGGACATCGTCTACTTCATCGAGGGCACGTCCGCCGGCTCTTCGTCCATAACCCAGTATGTGGTCGATCTGAAGGGGGCTGCGATTGTCAGGGAGTGCCGGCTGGAGCGGAGTCGGCAAGGTGTGAGTAAAGGAAAGGATTCCGGTTCAAGTGCCGATCGTGCCGGATCCTATCAATTTACCATCCGTTTAAGGCTGGAGGGTCCGCATGGCTAAACCCGGGATGACAAAGACCCAGCAGATTCTCGTTGTGGTGGCCGTCACAATGATCTCTCTCTATTTTTTCCTCAGCAAGGTTCACGACCCTTTGAGCGAGGAACTCAAAGTCGCCATAGAAAAAAACAATACCCTGGTCGAGGCGATAAACGAGCTCAATAAGGAGCCGGTCACAACGGCTGGGATTCAGGTATCGATAAAAAAACTCACCCCTGAAGTGAGTGAGCTCGAAGCCGAACTGAAAAAGCTTCAAGCCTCTGTGCTGACGCCCGGGGATATCGTCGAAGAAATCATCATGCGGGTGAACGAAATCGCCTCGAACAACGGCCTTCTGGTCAAGGAACTGGTGCCGGTGAAAGCAGGCGATGCCAAGCTGAGTCCGGGGGTATTAAAGGAGCAGAAGGAATTTGACCGGTCCTGTTACCACATGAAGATCTCCGGCGATTTCATCGATTTTTATACCTTTATACGTGAATTGAACACCATCGAGTACCTCGTTAACGTCACGAATTTTTCCGTGGAAAGCGCTGGTGAAGCCGGGCGGGTGAATGTGGATATGCTGGTAATTATTTAAAAGAAGGCTGAAGGTACGAGCTGTGAGGTGTGAGGTGTGAGGTGTGTAGGGTGGGTGCAACGAAGTGTAACCCACCGATTGATCTGAGGGCTGAGGGCAATAGATTTTTTAGCCTCGAACCTCGAACCTGAACACCTAAGCAGTTACTTGTTTTTTTAAATGTCAATCAGGAGTGATTCCATGAAAAAGGGATTTATACGAAACGGTGTCATAGCCATTGTGCTGGGCGCAGCCCTGGCGGCGGCTGCTCAGGCGGCTGATCCTGCCTTTGGCAAGACAATGGAAGTCCCTGTGGAAAGCAGCGGTGAGATTGGTATGGAGGTCTGGGAGAAAGGGTTTGGCAAGCCGATGAGGAATCCTTTTTCCAGGCCGGTTGTAAGAAGGGATGTGCGGGTTGAAAACCCGAATAAGGCGACGAATAAGGATATTGTCTTCGATGGTTCACAATGCGATTTTCCCATGAATATGGCAAGTCTTCGTGGACGCAGCCTCCCCCGTATAAAGGTTACAGGGGTCATGATGGTCGATGAAAAGGTCGCCGCCGTCGCCAATGTCGGGGATGTGGGAACGATCATATTAAGGGCCAACGAAAGGGTCCTTCTTGCAAACAGCGCCATGGGGCAAAAGGAAGCCTCCTGGTTTTTGGTCAAGGCGATAAAGCAGGACGGCATGACCATCCAGCTCGACGACGGCACATTGGTCCATGGGAGATTCTAGAAAAGCCCTGTGGGGTGGATGGTAACCCACCAACAATAAAAACAAATCGGTGGGTTCCACCCACCCTACGGATGGGCACAGGGGAGAGAGTAAAAAACTATATGGTTTGGAGATACTCGGTTTGGGAATGAATGTGCGTAAAGCGTCGAAAAACATCCTGCTGTTGGTTCCGGTCTTGGTGTTTCTGCTGGTAAGCGCCTGGCCATGTCCGATCATGGCCGGGTCCGGTGCCAAGGGGAATATCGCGGTCTTTGATTTCCACGGTGCGCCGCTGGCGGAGGTACTGCAGCTTTTTACGGAGCTGACCGGGAAAAATGTTGTGGCCACCCCTGACATACAGGGGCTTGAGATATCGCTGTACCTGCAGGTCGTAGACCCCAAAGTGGCCCTGGAAACTCTATGCAAGAACTACAACCTCTGGTACACGGAAGAGTCCAGCGTGATCCGGGTCATGCAGGTGGAGGAGTACGGGCGTGAACTGGTCCTGAGACGGGACGAGAAGACAAGGGTCTTCAACTTGAAATATGCCTCTTGTCTTGCGCTTGCGGATGCGGTCTCCCGTATTTTTGGGGACAAACTCAAGTACGATCCGCCGAAGGATGTGCAAAGCTACGGGCATGTGGGGACCGACAAGTTCCCTTCCATAGGTGAGGAGATATCCATTTCCGGGGGCGGAAGCGGCACAGGCACAGTCAGCCCCAAAGGAGGGAGGGGGGCCATAGAGGCGGGAGGCGTCTATATGCAGAAGGAGGATCTCTCCCGGCTGAGACAGATCGCGGCCGCCGGAGGAGAGGTCTCAGTCGAGCAATTGCTTCAGTACCGGGTCGGCCAGGCCCTGGGCCTGCTCACCGTCTTCCCGAGGAACAATGCCATTATCGCGCGCTCCGTAGACACCCGTTTACTTGATGATGTCGAGGCCTTCATCAAGGAGTTGGATACCCCCACAAGGCAGGTCATGCTGGAGTGCAAGATCCTCGAGATTGCCCTGGGTGACGGTTTCGATTCGTTTTTTGACATATCCATAACGTCCGGGGGCAAGTTTTACGGCAGGGATGATGTGGGCAGACCGACGGATTTGCGCCCGGACACCAAGGGCATTACCGGTATCGATCTGTTGAATGTGCCGTCCTTGGCTGAAAGCACCCTGAAGTTCGTCTTCATCGACAAACAACTCCAGGCACGGTTTGAAATGCTTGAGAAGACGGACCGGGTCCGGAAGATCGCCACGCCCCTCGCGCTTTGCGCCAACAACGCCTCGGCCAAGTTTTTTCAGGGGGTTGAATCTCCCGTGCGCAAGGGCTACACCGTGACGGATGAAAGACGTGACGCGGAGGGTAATGTGACTGCCTCTGCATCAGTGAAAACAGATTATTCCATGGAAGAACTGGGCGTCACACTTGAGATAGCTCCCCTCATCAACATGGATCGTACGGTCACTTTAAAGATCGCCACCGAGGTGTCCACGTTAAACGTCGGGGGCGGCCCGCCCTTTAACTATACCGTTGGCGGGGTCCCGCAGGTCGGGCAGACCGATACCATGCAAAAAACCGTGATCGAGGACATTATCGTTGCCATGGACGGCCAAACCCTTGCCTTGGGGGGGCTGATTCAGGAAGAGGATATAACGTACATCAAGAAAGTTCCTGTTTTAGGGGATATCCCTCTTCTCAGCTTCTTTTTTCGGTCGACGGGGATCAAGAAAGAACAGAAAGAGATCGTCTTTTGCATTACCCCTCACATTATCATGGCCCCGGACGAGACCGAGGCTGTTAATGAACGCATCATGAAGGATCTTTCCGAACACCCGTTTTACCGGGAGGGAAGCAAGCGGATTTTGCGTTATGACCGGGATGGGGACGCTGTAGAGAGTTTCGACCAGGCGGACAATGAAGAGAAGGAAGGGGCGCACAGGGATGAACAACCTTAAGATGGCAGTCAAAGAAAAGTCCGGCTATCCATACGATATCGATGCCCTGCTGCAAAAGACTTTGGATCTGGAAGGTTCGGATCTTCACATCACGGTCAATTCACCTCCACTGGTACGGGTGGATGGAGAGCTTGAAATGTTCAACATGCCCAAGCTTTCCGGGGAAAATATCCGTGACCTCATCAACCCCATTCTGAGCGAAAAACAGATGGCGGTTCTCGAGGAGAAATCCTCTGTCGATCTGGCCTATTCGTTTGGAACGGATACGAGATTTCGCATCAACGTATTTTATCAGCGGGGGGCTATGTCCGCCGTTTTACGGCGCCTCCCATCCCTTAAGCTTGGTCTGGAGTCTCTGGGGCTGCCCCCGCTTGTCCATTCGTTTTCCGAACTTAAGGACGGCCTTGTGCTGGTTACCGGGCCCACCGGTTCGGGTAAAACCACAACCCTGGCGGCCATCATCGATCTGATAAACCGCCATAAGTCCTGTCATATCATCACCATTGAGGACCCGACAGAATTCGTCCATGCCAATATCAAGTCCCTTCTTACACAGAGGGAGCTTTATACCGACGTGCCTTCCTTTGCCAGTGCATTGAGGGACGCTCTGCGCGAAGACCCTGACGTCATCCTGATCGGTGAGTTGAGGGATCTCGACACCATGAGGATGGCGGTAATGGCCGCCGAGACCGGGCATCTCGTCTTTTCCACCCTCCATTCGAGAGACAGCGTCTCCTCCCTGAACCGCATGATCGGCGTCTTCCCGGTCGAGGAGCAGGCGCAGATAAGACAGCAGATTTCCGGCACCCTGAAGGGGGTTATCTCCCAGCGGCTCTTGAAGAGCGCAAGCGGCTCAGGGAGGCACCCTGCCGTGGAGGTGATGAAGGTCAATACCGCCATTGCCAACCTGATACGGACCAGCAAGCTGGAACAGATATATTCCCTGATAGAGATGGGGGGCAAGGAAGGGATGCAGACCATGGAGTATTGTCTGTTCATGCTCTACAAGGCGGGAAAGATCGACAAAGAGACCGCCCTTCGCATGGCCAAGAATGAGTCGATACTGCGACCCAGGCTGGAGAGGATCGATGGCTGATATCGTTCATACCAGATTTACCCAGAACAAAGGGAGAGCCCCTGCAGCCCGGCGAAACATCGGCGATCAGCTCATTGAGGCGGGAAAGGTTTCCGAGGCTGAAATCAAGGAGGCGTTGCGACTGAAGGCCATTGAGGGGATCCTGATAGGCCAGGCCATGGTTAAGCTCGGCATGGTGACTGAGGAGGATGTCGCCAGGGCCGTGGCCGAAACGAAAAACCTCAAATATGTGGATCTGGAAGAAGAGACACCCCCCCCTGAATTGACCAGGCTTATTCCCCGGCAGCTCGCGGAGCGTTACCGTATCATCCCCCTTAAAAAGAGGGGCAAAGTCCTGGATGTAGCCGTAGACCGCCCTCTGCCCGTTCAGGTCCTGAGAAATCTGGAACGGGTCAGTAAAAGCGCTATTGAGCAACACATTGCCGCTACCGGCAAGCTTATCGACAGCATCGCACTCCTTTATGATGCCAGTGCCGTACCGGACATGGGGGGGGCGACAGCTGTCGATATCGTGGATGAGATGATAAAGCGGGCGATCAGGATGAAAGCCTCGGATATCCACATCGAACCGTTTGAAGACAGGGTATGCCTGAGATTGCGGGTGGACGGCATGCTCCAGGAGATCGAGACCTATTCCCCCGATCTGCTTCCCAGCCTCACCTCCCGGATAAAGGTGATGGCGAACCTGAATATTGCGGAGAAGAGAGCCCCCCAGGATGGCGCCATCGTCTATCAGAATGATCGTTATGCGTTGGATCTGCGTGTCTCAACCATCCCGGCCATTCACGGCGAAAAGATCGTCATGCGCCTTTTGGCCGGTCAGGGATATCAGCTCAAGATGGATCAGATAGGGCTCTCAGATGAGGAACTTGAGAGGTTTTCGAAGATCATCAACAGACCCTACGGCATCCTCCTGATTGTGGGTCCGACGGGTTCAGGCAAATCCACGACCCTGAGCGCGGCGCTCAACACCATCAAGCGACCGGATATCAATATCACCACGGTTGAGGACCCGGTGGAATACAAGATCGATGGGATAACCCAGGTCCATGTCGGCCGGAGCGACAAGATAGACTTCGCCAGCGCCCTTCGCTCCATCCTTCGTCAGGATCCCGACGTGATCATGGTCGGAGAGGTGAGGGACCGGGAAACGGCTGAAATATCCCTGAAAGCAGCGCTCACCGGTCACATGGTTTTCACCACGCTGCACACCAATGATGCCCCCAGCGCTCTTCCCAGGCTGATTGACATGGGCTGCGAGCCTTTTCTGGTCAGCTCCTCAGTACGGGGGATACTGGCCCAGCGTCTGGTCAGGCGACTTTGCCCCAAGTGCAGGGAGCCCTATGAGCCGACCAGGGAAGAGATAATCGGCTTTGACCTAGACCCCGATCAGGTGACTGGTCCCTGGTACAGAAAAAAGGGCTGCCCCGCTTGTCTGGGTACCGGATACAAGGGCCGGATGGGCATTTTTGAACTCCTCGAAGTAAATGAGGCCATCCAAAGGGAAGTCATGGCGGGAGCTCCCTCCGAGAGGATAAAACAAGTGGCAAGAAAACAGGGAAAGATGAAGACCCTCAGGGAGGACGCGATCCGCAAGGTGATGATGGGTGTTACATCTGCTGAAGAACTTTTCAGGGTTACCCTGGATGATTGAATCAAAATTTGGGACATGGATGAACACGGAAAAGGCAGATGAAAGCAATTTCGGGTTTCGAATTTGGAATTTTGAATTATAAACCTTCAGCCTTATGCCTTTAGCCCCGCAGGGTGGGTGAAACGAAGCGTAACCCACCGAGCTATCTAAAAAATGCCAATTTTCAAATATACGGTATTGGACTCCAAGGGAGCCGAAACGAGCGATCAGATAACGGCCGGAACTGCCGCTGAGGCTGCAGCGTCCCTGCGCCGGCAGGGCAAGTTCGTTGTGGCCATCAAAGAGGCCGCTGTCGGGGGACCGGCTGAGGGATCGGGGCTCAACAAATCGGTCGATTTTCAAGCCTTCAATCCGCTCAACCATGTCTCCCAAAAAGATGTGGTCCTCATGTTCCGACAGTTTGCCGTTCTTCTGGACTCCGGCGTAAGCCTCGTCCAAGCCCTCAATATTCTGGAGCGTCAGGCGCACAAGGGAGGGCTGAAACGCTTGATCCAGAGGCTCAGCATCAAAATTGAAAGTGGGGAAAGCCTTTCAAACGCCATGAGTGCCAACCGCCGCGTATTTTCCCAGTATATGGTCAGTATGGTCAAGGCCGCCGAGGTCAGCGGTGAGCTGGATACCGTAATGACCCAGGTTGCCGACCAGCTGGAGGGGAGTATGGAGTTCAGGCGTCAGATGATCACCAGTCTGATTTACCCCGCTCTCGTAGTTGTAATGGCCGTTGTCGCCGTGGCGGTCCTGGCCCTTGTCGTCATCCCCAAGTTTCTCCCCATGCTGCACGGCGCCGGGAAGAATCTCCCCTGGGCAACCCAGGTCGTCATAGATGTTACCAAGTGGGCCCAGACTTGGGCGAAAACCGTGTTTATGGGTATCGCCGGCTTTATGACTGTTATTCCTTTGATAAAGAAGACAGACGAGGGTGGTTACCTCATCGACTGGATACTCCTGAAGATCCCTGTGGTCGGCAGGGCGCTCCAGTGCGGCCTGGTGGTGGATTTTTCAAGGAACCTGGCCACCCTCTTTGCCAGCGGGGTGCCGATCACGGACGCTCTGAAGACCGTTCGCGGCACGATTCGAAACCACGTTGGGGCCAAGGTTGTGAGCAACATGGTACGCGTGGTCGAAGAGGGCGAGAGCATGTCGGTCCCATTGAGGGAGGCCAAAGGCGTTTTTCCCCCCATGGTTGCTGAAATGGTCGCCACGGGTGAGGAGACCGGGGAGATGGAAAAGGTACTGCTCCTTACCGCTAAGATTTTTGAGAAGATGCTGGAAACTTACGTAAAAAGGATGAACGCCCTGATCGAGCCCCTTTTGATTGTCTTCTTAGGCGGAGTTGTGGGGTTCGTTTTCTACGCCCTCATATCGGGGATACTGACCATATATGGGGTTTGAGGAACGGCAAGGAGAAAGGAACTAAGAACCAGGGGGATCTCTCCAAAGGAAAACAAATTAAACCAACAGAACAAATAAAACTGGCAAAACAAAAGGAGTCAAAATGACCATAGCGTTCAGAAAAATAACGTACTTTGTACTGATATCCACCTTTTTGATGCTGATGTTCGGCAGTGGTCATATTCTCGCCCAAGACCGATCTCCAGGCAAAAAAGCCTCCGCAGGGATAGATATAAACGCCCTTGAGCAGGAGACCCTGGCCCGGCAGAACAAGACGCCCATTGCCAAGGTGGGCGAGGTGGTTATCCCCCACTGGATGTTTGACAATGCTATTAACGACGTTGTTTCAAAGAAAAACATCGCAAATCATCCTGCCGGGCGGGGGTACCAGAAGGCCAGAGCCGAGATTATGGAAAACCTTATCAATATGGAGTTGTTGTTCGCCGAAGCGAAAAGGGCCGGCATGTCCCTGAATAAGGCGGCAGGTGATCTGCGTACCGGTATCATCGAAAGATCCTATAAGAATCCCGAAGCCTTCGCCACGGCCCTGGCCCGGGCCGGTATGACCAGGGAACAGTACTCCGCGATCTGGCAGCAGCAGGCCCTGGTGAACCTGTTTGTCACTGAAAAGGTAGCGGCCCGGGTCAAAATCTCGGACCAAGAGCTGAGGGCTTTGTACGAGCAAGTCAAGGGAACCTTTAAGAGACCGGCGCAGGCAAAAGCCAGCCATATTCTGGTCAAGGTTGGCAAGGACGCCTCCCCGGAAGAGCGTTCCCAAGCCGGAGAAAAAGCGGAAAAGATACTGCAGCGGCTGAAAAAGGGTGAAGAGTTTGCCGCCTTGGCCAAAGAGGTCTCGGATTGCCCGAGCGCAACCGAAGGCGGGGATCTTGGATGGTTCACCAGAAGGAAGATGGCCAAACCGTTTTCCGATGCCGCATTTGCCCTCAAAGAGAGTGAATTGAGCGATATCGTTGCAACCAAGTTCGGGTATCACGTCATCCTGAAAACAGGGGACCGGCCCGAAGGAGTGGCCGATTTCGAGGAGGTCAAGCCGCAACTCATTGAGACCATCAAAGAGGTCAAGATCCCGGAGGCTTTAAAAAAGTGCCTGGCCGAGTTGAGGAAGAAGGTAAAGATTGAGGCATATGAGTAGGGCGGGCACAGCCCGCCGTCCTTGGTCCGAAGTCCGAAGTCCGAAGTCCGAAGTCCGAAGTCCGAAGTCCGAAGTCCGTTAAGGTGCTGGGGATGTCATTGTTCATAAAGTCAAATAAACGGGAATCCGGCTTTACCCTCATAGAGCTCCTGCTGGTCATCACCATACTGGGCTTTATGGTGGCGATGGTCGTGCCCTTTGCCAATCACCAGGATAAAGAGTCGAAAATCAAGGAGACGAATCAGATATTTGAAGAAATACGCATGGCCACCCTCGGGGCGCGTAATTCCTTCGATGCGGAGGGGAACCGGGTGATTGGTGGCTATGTGGGCGATGTGGGGCATCTGCCTAAGTTGTATGTTTATGAGTGGGACGATACCAATAAGGAATGGGTGCATCCGGATACAATCCCTGCAGACGGGGAGCCAGATACGACCGCAAATAATGATCCAGGCACACCTATAGCTGGTGAAAAGAATGCTGAGCCTGCTGCCTTGTGGAAGGGAACCTTGCCAGGAGGATATGCTGCAGATGCACTTAAGGAAGAAGGCTGGAAAGGTCCTTACATGGCCAAGCCAAAGGACAGATTTCGCGATGATCAGGTGTGGGTCTACATTCCCAGTCCCTCTACCGCAGATGATTTTGAACAAAACCGCAAGTTCAGGCTTCGCGAGGCAGAAGGGCGACTTTCGGATGCTTGGGGCAAGGCGTTTGTTATTTATGTGGAGGGCGGTGCAGCAAGCATGGATAGCGGTAATAATCCTCTCAATCTTGTTTTTGTGAGTGCCGGGCCGGATGGTCGGTATGATTGTAGTGACCCGGCAGACCTTACTAAGCCTTACAATGAGGATAATCTCGTCTTAAAAATAGATCAAAACGAATGGGATGACTCTGAGGAGAAAACAATGGCGACCCGAAATCTGCTTCTCAGAATAAAAAAAGCCATTGTGGGCGATTCTCCAAGTGGGACTAATTTCGGCTTTACAGGGGATGCTTGCCGATGGCCAAGGCTTTTTAATTGGGAAGAACAAACCGCCACCCAAAAGTATTGGGATGATATGGGTGGGGATGGCGCTTGGGATGCTCAAGCGAGTGGGGCTGGTAATTATACCAAAGGTCAGCCAAGGGAGTTATGGACAAGAAAACCGAACAGTAATGATGCGGGAGATGATGTGATGGAAGATGTAAAGGTGGATGTTGCAGCAACACCGCCACCATCAGAATATCATTGGCAGCATCCTGGAATTGGCTGGCGGCACCAGTATTTTCAAACACCTTGGGGGGATAACGAGAGCCAGATAATCCGTGATGCTTGGAATCGAGAAGTTCTGTTTTTCAGAGTTACATACAATACTAAACCCGCTTGGCTGATACTCAGTCGGGGAGCGGACGGCAAATTTGATTTTTTCAATACCGATACTCTGCCTGCCGGGGGGGACGGTACAAATGATTATCTGGAACCTGCTGATTTCACGGAAACGATGGACCTTGACGTTAATCCCTACGATCCCAATGGTACCCATAACGCTGATAACATTATCTTACTCTTAAGGGAAAACGATTGGAAGCCAGCGGCTTTCAACTTATTGGATCAGATTACTGTATACGATGCCACTGCCGGTACAACTAAGGCCGCTTTCTGGTTTGGGCCTGACCACACAGCCGACAGGACAATCCTGACCGCTGGTGGGTTGATTGATGGTGGCGATGGTGATGGCCTCGACGATTGGATGATTGGGCCGTCGTCATTTAGCTATACTCCTCCCGGTGATGATGTATCCACAGGGATTCGCCGCCTTGTTTTGTGGGATGACACTGATGGCGATAACTATGTTGATACTGGAGAATCCTGGTATACACAAATATATCCATTTACTTTCGGTGGCAACATTACTCAACACGATATCGAGGTCGATGCTAATGCTGATGGTGATCCTAATTCACCCCCGAATGTTTTAGATTTGATAGCTGCGCCATAATGAAAGTGAAAGTTAGCGAGTAGGGTGGGTTGCACTCCGTTCCACCCACCCTACACTCGTCCAATGAGATGACACTGTAATGGGACTTGTATTCACAAAACTTCTCGGATTGGCCATGGCTGCCGGGCTGGTCGTAGGAAATGCGGACAAAATAGAAGAATTCTACAATGAGCTTATAGCTACCACCCAGAAGGTCACCACGGCGGGGGATATGCGGAGCATCACCATGATGCTGGACTATCAATATGTCAAAAAAGGCCGCTATCCCCGTACCGACCGATTTCCCCGGTGGATGGAGGAGAACTTCAAAGAGAACCAGCTCAGGTCTTTAACCAAAGACAACTGGGGAAACGAACTTGTCTACGAAGCCTCGGCTGAGCGGAAAAAATTTGTTCTCATCAGTAAAGGTCCGGATGGAATACGCGATACGGAAGACGATATGAAGGTTACAGGACCATAAAGTAAAAGGCGGAAGGAAAGGGAAGTCAGATGGAAGGACAGCCAAGGATACGGCGTAAATACCTTGTCAATAAACAATTTCAGCTGGGCTATACGGGAATCATTCTGGTAGTGCAGTGTCTGGTTGCCCTGACTGTCGGTTTGACGGTCTCGTGGTTTTACCTGTTTGTCATGGATCGCAGAATGGTTAGCGATCACAATACCGCCTTTTTCTGGCATCTTTGGATCACTATCCTTGTTGTCACCGTGTTTCTCATCATCTGGTCCATCCGCTATACGCACACAATAGCCGGCTTTGCACACAAGTTAAGCATTGTTCTACGTGAGGCATCAGAAGGGAAAATACCTGACAACCCTGTCCAATTTCGAAAGAAAGACCCGTTCAG
>WTCI01000350.1 GCA_013138655.1 Desulfuromonadaceae bacterium
TACAAAGAAACCATAAAAGGATTAATATTCGGGCCAACGCCAACTCCTAGAAGTTCAAACGCGCCCCCAGGTACCCGGCGATACCGGGTGTTCCATAGCCGCTGACTTCCTCATAATCCTCATCAAACAGGTTTTCAATCCGGCCAGTCAAGCGTAAATTCTCGGTGACATTATAGGATGCTGCCAGGTTGACGACCGTATAGGCCGCTAGAGGGACATTTCCAAAATCTGTCCGTTTGCCAACGTAGATAGCATTAAGATTGACATCGCCTCGCTGTAGAAAACGGTAATTCAAATTGAGATTATACTTATTACGCGGTCGTCGCAGCAACTCTTCTCCCGTGACAAGGTTTTCCGTCTTGGTATAAGTATAGCCAGCCGAAACGGTTAGCTCATCGACAGGACGAATCGAAAGGTTCAATTCGAGCCCACTGGTCTGCGCTTTACCGATATTCTGGAACGAAGAGGTAACGAGGTCATAGTCAATCAGGTCTTTGAAGTCGTTCTCGAAATAGGTTGCGTCGAGCAGAATGCGCTCATCCCACAGACTCTGTTCCACACCGGCATCCCACCCTTTGCTCGTTTCGGGATCGAGGTCGATATCGCCATAACTGGAAAAAAGTTGAAAAAGTGACGGCGCCTTGAAACCTGTTCCATAAGACGCCTTAAACCGAGTTTTTGTCAACGGTACGGAATAGCTGGCAGTGACCCGATAGGTGTCGTGTGTACCGAACCGAGAGTTATCATCAATACGCAGGCCACCGGTCGCAACAAAATTATCCCCCAGCCAGATATGATCTTGCAGGTAATAGCCCACCGTATACACTGATTTTTCGCTGAACTCATCAACGTAGTCCCCCCAAAAAGAGGTGCTGGAATACCTGCTCTTGGTGGTCTCTTCTTCATATTCAGCGCCAATAGTAAGCATATTGGATTGACTCAGGTTTAGATTGTGCTGCCAGTCCACCTTAGACATCTGGCCATCATACTGAGACCGTAGCGAATCAAGGGGATGATCGACATCCGTATCGTTCTTGTACGAACGATCATAATCAGTCAATGAAAAGCCGAGAGTCTGCTCCCAAAAACTGTCGAAAAGGGAGAGTTGTACCTGAGCCTTAAAAAAGTTGGAGTTGGAATCAGAGGTGTAGTTAGGGTCATCACCGTTGGGCCCTCCAAAGTTGTCCAGATCGGCTTCGGCATCGAGATAACGATAGAAAAAATCGATGTCCAGAGTATCGGTTGGAGTCAACCCAAGCCGAGCCGAGAAAGATTTTCGATCGTAGCCGTCCCGTTCGCTATTGCCAGATTCCTTACTGGCCGCCGAAATACCTTCCGAGATAAGAGATGAGCCTGCGATGGAGTAGTTAACTCGATCGTTGCCTCCACTGACCGCAAACTTTTCCTGATGGGTCTTAAAACTACCGCCTTCGGCTGACAGAGAAAATTGAGGTTTACCGGATCCCTTACGCGTAATGATATTGATCACTCCACCCATGGCATCGGAGCCATAGAGGGCACTGCCCGAGCCGCGTACAATTTCGATCCGATCGATATTTTCCGCTGGCAAAGCAGCGAAATCGAACGATCGACCAGAGTCACTCGGATCGTTGACCTCGATACCGTCAACCAGAACCAAGGTGTGAGCGGAATTGGCTCCACGCAGAAAAACGGAAGCCTGTTGACCAAGGCCACCACTGCGAGCCACATCCAGACCGGGCACACTGCGTAGCACGTCGAGCAGATGGACCGCCTGCTGACTCTCGATCTCCTCGCGGGTAATCAGGGTCACAGAACTGCCAACCTCGCCCAGTGGTATTTCAACCCGGGTGGCAGTAACGATCACCGGTTCCAACGTAGTGGTCGCCGCATACCCTGGGCCAGCAACCAGAACCGCGAGACCGGCCATAACCGCACACAAAACCTTCTTCATCTTCATCATCTCTTCCTCTTTTGTTCCCCGACCATAGGTGGGTGCAAAAAGGAGGCAAAACGCAAAGAAGCCCGCGCACCTTTTCAAGTGCGCGGGCTTCTCGTATTTGAAGTGCCGCTTGATCCACCCTCCCATTCCGGGGAGGTTGTCGTGGGTGTCCGTTCCGGCAGGTCTTCTGGCTCGCGAATCATCCTCGGGGCCACCTTCCCAGCCTTAACGGCCAGTGGTCTAAAGCCCTTCGTCCTCGCTTACAGCGGCGGATCCGCGGGGGATTTGCACCCCTCTTCCCTAACAAGCCCTTGCGGGCACCGGTGAACAACTGATTAAATTTTCACAAAACCAATACAGCGAAAGAACAAATCCTGTCAAGAAAAAACGGGCGGCTCAACACACCCCCTGTCTTTCCCGGCACGCTTGTCTGCACCCAGTCAGCCTGTCAACCAACTGCTCAGGGGGACGTCCCTATTTTGTTTCACTAAAAATGGACAAACCATCTTATATAGTAACGATTCGATACTTGGCCGAATTCGTCATCGTCGCTGCCGTTATAGAAGAAGGCACCGGCGCTGAGGGTCATTTCATCGCTGAGGCTGTATTCGACAGATGGGGCGATGAAGTTGGAATGGTCATCGATGTTTATAACCACCAGAAGGCTGCAGAGCCAGAGCATGGCAGGCTGGTAACTTGCCAGGGCACCAATGTAGTCGATCTTGGTCTCGTCGGAATACTTGTATTCACCAAGCAGGGTCAGGGAGTTTGCAAAACCGTATTCGGCCCCGATGATAGACTCGGTATACCGTTCACCTGTTCTGTGATTATGAAAACTGCCGCCCTCGCTCCGTAGTTCAACCCCGGTTTCCAGCAGTTGGCCTTCAATCTCCCAGCCGATGATGTCCTGGTCGGCATCCTCATCCCACAGTCCTACCAGACCGACATCGGCGTACTCGAGATAACCTTTCAGTCGCACCGCCCCCTTGCCTTTGGCTACCGTGGCATCAATATTTGATAGTTCACTCACGGCATACTCGTAACGGATCGATTCAGTACCGATACGTTCACTGGTTTCAATGGCAGTGGAATCAATGGGATTGAAGATATCAATGGGATTCCAGACCCGGCCCACGCCCAGGGGAATACGCTGCTTGCCAACCGACCAGAAGTGTTTCAATCCACGATATTGAAGGTAAGCCCGGTGGATTGAGGTCTTATTCCGTAGACTGCTTGGTTTGGATGTGTACAAGGTTTCATTGTCAATGATCAGCTTGCCGACAAGATCCGTATACTTTTCATGCTCCAGGGTGAGATCGGCTCGCAGACGATTATAATCGGTGGTGTAGCGCAGTTCTTCGTAGCCGCCGATATTTGTGTTTTCAATGGCAAGAGAGGGGACAATCCCCAGCACTCCGGCCAAAAGCACACTAGCGAACCCGGTCATTGGCAATCACTTCCCCATCTTTCAGGACGATAGAGTGTTTAGCCTTACCGATCACCAGCGGATCATGGGAGGAAAAGATGATGGTGACGCCCTCGTCCTCATTGAGGCGCTGCATCATATCCATCAGCGACTCGGCAGTTTTGGAATCAAGGTTGGCGGTCGGTTCATCGGCAAGAATGAGCTTCGGGGTGGCAGCTACGGCCCTGGCCACCGCGACCCGTTGCTGCTGGCCACCGCTTAGCTGGTTGGGTAACTTGCCAAGCAGGGTATCAATACCGAGCTTCCGCGCCACTTCCAAACTGCGGTCATCACATTTCTGCTGACTGTGACCCTGCAGCTTCATGACGTATTCAATATTCTCCTTGGCCGTGAGCACCGGGATCAGGTTGTAGGCCTGGAAAACATAACCGATATGATCCCGGCGGGTCTCGGAAAGTTTACGCTCCGAAAGACCGGTGAGCCGTTGGCCATCAAGAGTCACCTCACCGCTGGTCGCAGCATCGAGACCGCCGATAATATTGAGCAACGTGGTCTTGCCACTCCCCGACGGTCCGGAAAGTACCACAAAATCGCCCTGTCTTATATCAAGATTGACATCGCGCAAGGCTACGACCTCCACCTCCTTACTCGGTTGGAAGGTCTTATTGATCTGTTTTATTTCAAGAAAGTCGAGCATTGGACTCGTGCCTCCGGATTGGTGAACAATACGGTTTTTATGGTCTGTTCACCCTGTTCACGATTTTAATTCTTGTTGATTGCTTCTATCGGTTTCGCTTTCTTCAGAACCCATAGCGGGACCAGCACACTTAAAAAGGTGGCCATGGTAACCGCAACCAGAGCCGTCACAAAATAGCTGGGACGGATAATGGCGTAAGTCACAGCATCCATGCCGAATTCGTCAAAGGCGTCGCCGAACATACTGAGATCAAGGCCATAGATCATAAAATAATAGAGGGTGCCCCAGCCGATCAGGGCACCGAGGCCAAAGCCGATGAACCCCAGAAAAAACGATTCAGCAAAGATGATATTGCGGATCTGGCTGAACCGGGTACCGATGGCCAGCATGATACCGAATTCCCGCAACCGCTCCAGCACCGAGACCAGCATGACCCCGAAGACCCCCAAGGCGGCCACGCAGAAAATCAGCAGACTGGTTACCAGGTTGAAGCCCTCCATCATCACCCGGGACTGCATCAGGGCCGGGTACAACTCATCCCAACGTAGTATCTCAAGGTGCGGGAACCTCCGGCGCAGCTCCTGTTGCAGGCCGGGAATCTGCGCTTCATCATGCAGAATGACAGCAACCTGGCTTACTCCCTCATCCATGGCCAATAACTGGCGCGCCTTTTTGTCGGCAATAAAAACAGCGTTCTCATCAAAAGCCATATTATTGGTCTTCAGAATACCGGTCACCTTGAGAGGCGCCGCCGAAACGTCCGAATGCCTGTCTTGGGCAGACAGGATGATCTTGCTGCCAATCCGTACCTGCAGCTTGTCGGCAAGTTTAAAACCGATAATGGCTCCCCGCGCCCTCCTGCCAAAGCTGAACTCGCCCTGGTACAGGTATCCCGCCAAGCGACCGTGTCTCTCTTCCACCTCAAGGTCAACGCCGAAAATCGCTGCTCCGCGTGAATAATGGGCCGTGGCCACCAAGCCATCCTGTTTGAGCCGTTTCACATAACTCAAGACACGGCTGTCCTGAGCCAGGAAGTCATCGACCGCCGCCACATCAACCACTTGCCGGGACAGATCCGGATCAAGACGGTAACCCCCTCCAAAGAGCGAGATGTGACCGCTATCACTGCGGATGGCGTTGTTAATCATTTGTTCGACCATGCCATCATAAATGCCTTCCATAAAAAGCAACCCCCAAAGGCTGACAGCGATCATCAACACAACCAGCACCGAACGTGTGCGACGACGGGCCAGGGAGACCCAGGCAATTTTACCGGTCAGCCTAAACATGATGGATCGCCTCCACAGGCCGGAAGCCGTTGACCTTGAGGATGGGATAGAGGGTGGACAGCACCGACAGCCCAAACATCACAACCATATCGCGCAGGATCACCAGAGGCATGAAGGCAGTTGGCATTGCCGAAGCCGCCAGACCATACTGTTTGAACTGCTCTTCCATGCCCGCAAAGACAATGGGGTTGTGATGGAAATAGTAGGCAAAGGCCCCGCCGATCAGGCCGCCAATGACCACACTGATCAGAGCTAGCAGACTGCTTTCCAGCAGAAGTAGCGCCAGAATCTGTTTCGGGGTGGTGCCAATGGCCCGCAGGATGCCAATCTCCCGAATCCTGGCAAAGACGGCCAGAAAGGTGTAGATCATGATCACAAAGAAAATGACGATGAAGATAATGCCCAAGGTGATATAACTAAAGATGGAATCAAGCTTCATGGCCTTTACCAGTCCGGCCATGGTCTGGTTCCAACTGGCTGACTGGTATTGTGGGCCGATATTATCGGCGATGGCGGCGGCAAGTTCTTCAGCCTGTTGCGGCCGTTTCGGCAAGACAATGAAATGGGTGGCATAATTTTCAGCGACCATGATCCGATCGAAATATCCTTTGGCGAGAAAGGCGGAGTTGGCATCAAAATCAAAGAGCCCGGTCTGGAAGATGCCTTTGACCTTGAGATTGTCGGCAGCAAAGGAGTAGTCGGCCCCGCTACCGACAAAGGCCACTTCATCGCCCACACCAAGCTTCAGGCGCTTGGCAAGCTCGTGGCCGATGTAGACCTGGTTGGTATCGTCCGCACTTAGATACTCGCCTTTTTTCAGGGAAGAAGAGAGCCGGGACAGGTGCACCTCTTTTTCCGGTTCGATGCCGGTCAGCATGCCACCCACCGCCTTTTCATCCGCCGAAAAAAGTACAAAGGACTCAAAGCGAGCGCCGAAACTGGCAATGTCGTTATTTTGGGCAAGCTCCTGTTCGATTGCTGCTGCATCAAAGATCAGGTGGTCGTAACTTGGGTTGGCCCGAAATTCCTTACCGGTAATCTGAAGATAGCCCGGATAAATTTCCACCGCGCTTTGAATCATCGTGTCGTGGGAACCATCTATCCAGGCTGACGAGAAAACGAGCAGAGCTGTCATGATGGCGGTAAGAAGTGCCGTCACGCTACTGCGTTTTTTGTGGGCCGTTATGTTTCGGAGGGCAAGTTTGAAGAGCATGGCTGGCAACCTATTTAGAATACCTCTTTAAGGCTCTTTTGGTGAAATAGGACTCGTCCACCTCAGCGTCGAAGACGGCATTGGAGATCTCAATGATTGTTTTGTTGGCTGCCTTTTGCGGTTCCTTTGGAAGCATCAGCCATCTGGTCGGGTAAAACCGGTCGCCGAAGGGTTTGATATCGGTGTAGGCCAGCTCACGAATAAGCATGTCGTCCTCGTCAAAATACTGAACCGTGGTTGGCAGGTAATACATTTTCGAGACCGCCATGATAATCTTACCCCAGACTACCGCCGCATCTTCCGTGGGCAGCAGTTCCACCCTGTACTCCTCGTCCGTTTCTTCCAGCAATTTCTTGGTATAATCCTCACTGATCGAGCTTTCTTTCACCAGGTCATCATTGCTGAAATCGCTGCCCATCCAGCTCTGCAACATCATGGAAGCGGGGATCTTTATCGTCTTTTCAATGCGGGGCACATATTGCCACATGGAGTTATCGACCTTCAGAAAGGTGATCCCCTTGTCCTTGCCCGGATAAAGAATCTTGATAAACGACTTGTTATTACCGATGGAATAGCTCTCCATCTTCATAGTCCGTTCCGTCCGTTTGGTTTTCACCACCATGGTCAGCTCCACCACCGCCGTCTTGCCGTTCAGGTTATACTCGACTTTTTTGATGATCTCGTCGGCGCTATCAACAAAGGCGGATAGTGGCAGGACAGAGACAACAGCCCACACCAGTCCAAACAGAGCCAGTTTTATCAGTAACTTCTTGAATAACATTTATTGACTCCTTCCAGGCCTGAGTCCGGTCAGCAACGTTGCCACATAGGTTTCAACGTTCTCATCAAGACGATAGCTATCGCCAAAGACGAGAAATTGCAGCCACAAGCCATCAATGCCACCAATCAGCCCGGCCGCGACTTTTTCTTCATCGTGCTCCACAAACTCACCCGATGCCACCCCTTCCCGAAGCCACCCGCAAAGGAGATCGGAGTAGACGGCATACATGCTCTTCATCATCTCCTGGGCCTGGGGATGTCTCTCGTTTATCGCCAACCGCCAGAACTCAACAAACATGGCCATCATCTCCCGTGAGGCCAGCTCCGGATTACAACTCTCCCGCAGCAAGAGGGTAATTTTCGCGCTCTGGTCAGGCAGATTGGCCAGCATCTCCTCCGACACCTGCACGCTGGCCATTTTTTCTGCAAGCCATTGGCAAACCAGGTCGGCCTTGTTTTTGAAATACTCATAGAAGGTCGACTTGCCGATTTCCGCCTTTTTACTGATATCAACGATCTTGGTCTGCTCCACTCCCTTCTCAACAAAGAGCGCAATGGCAGAATCCATGATCAGTTGTCGTCTTTCATCTCGTTCCATGATTTGTTTTCCACTGTGAATTTATCTCAACGCTTCCGACCGACCGTCGGTCGGAAGCGTTGTTCAGAAGATAACACTGAGAGATTGGAGTGTCAAAGGGAAAATTTTTTCTTTGGGGACACTTCTGCGGGACACCCTCATGTAAGTGTCCCCGGCGTTCGTCGAAGGTCATATGTCTCGTCCTCCGGTCGCGGTAGGAATGCCGATTACTCGGCACCCCCCGCACAGATCCCAAGCATGCGGAACTACCGCACTGGGCTCCTGCCTTAGGTCAAACGCAGAAACGTTGGTTCGGGTATGGGTGTAGCACTTTGGCCGTGGGAATCCATTTCTCTATCTGTCGTTGCATTCGTTTCCAAGTTAGGCTTCTGCCTTTTTGGCTTCGTCTGCGCAGGGCGTGTAGCCATGCATGGCCGATTTGTGTTCGGAAGGTTTCCAGTGCTTTTCGGTTTCCGGGGACTGCATAGTAATTGAAGTGTCCCACTACTACGCTACGCAGCCATCTGCCTTGTTCCGGTATGGAATTGTGTCGTTGCCGGTGTAGGGTTTGGCGTATTTCTTTAATTTTGCGTCGCAGCCTTTTACCGATGGTTTTGCGTTGGAGTTTGAATTTTCCATCTTTTCGGCGTGTTGAACAGATATGGGTGAATCCGAGAAAGTCGAAGGTCTCTGGTTTCTCTTTTCCACGTTCCTTATGGTTTACAGTGGCAAAGCGACCGAATTCTATCAGTCGGGTTTTGTCGCTGTGGAGTTCCAGGCCAAATTTTCCCATCCGTTTTCGTAGTTCTGTTTGGAATTGTTTGGCATCTGACTGATATTGGAACCCAATGACGAAGTCATCGGCATAGCGTACGATATAGACTTCGCCTCGTGCATGGTGTTTGCGCCATTTGTTCACCCAGAGGTCTAAGGCGTAGTGCAGATAGATATTCGCCAGTAATGACGATATTACGGCTCCTTGTGGTGTCCCCACCTCGGTCTTAGACCACTTTCCGTCTTCGGATACTCCGGCTCGTAGAAATTTGCGGATGAGTCGGAGTACTCGGTTGTCGGCGATGCGGTGTTCTACAAATTTCATCAACCATTCATGGTTGATGTTGTCGTAGAAGCCTTTGATATCCGCATCGAGTATCCAGCCTACTTTTCGCTGCGTGATCGCGACATAAATTGCGTCTAGAGCATTATGTTGGCTGCGGTCAGGTCTTGATCCGTAGCTGAATCCGAGGAAATCCTCTTCGTAGATTGGTTGCAGGATGTCCACTAATGCTTGTTGTACAATTTTGTCTTCCAGTGCGGTTATGCCGATGGGGCGTTGTCGGCCATCGGACTTGGGTATCCATATCCTCTTGCTGGCTGTTGCCCTGTAGCTTCCATTGTGGATTTGATCGTGGAGTCTGGTGAGGTGTGATTTTAGTTCCTCGCCATATTCCTGCCACGTTACGCCATCGAGTCCTGTTGCGGCCTTTTTGTTGAGTGACAGGTAGGCTGTGTGCAATAGTTCGATGTCGATGTGGTGCAGCAGATTGGTGAAGCGTAGATCTTTGTCCCGTTTCGCTGCTTCTCGTACTCTGTACAGTCCGCTCGACGTTGATTCCAGTCGCTGTGTGCTGGTCACGGTCGTCTGTTCAGAGTTCCCTTTGGCCGGAGGCCTTTTCTCCACGAATTCCGCTGGTGGTTGGCCGCTTGCTTTTGGTTGTGCACCGTTGTTCGTTCGCTTCATCGATAGTATGCCTCCGTCCGACTTCCCGTGGGCGTACATGTCGAGAGTTCGGCCTTAGCCTTTTCCGACCGGACCAATGCTGGATAAGCGTTGGCCACCTTACGGGATCTCCCGGTTTCCGTGTAAAGAGCTTGTGTACATGCGCCGGGTCTTCGACTCCGCAGATCCAATAGGTCACTTGCGTTAGCGTGACATGTTGTGTAGCCTTCCCCCTCACTCCACGAGGTCGGCAACCTGAATAGGTGATTTCGGAGCTCAGTAGCCGTGCCTGCACACCCCCTGTCAACGCTTCGCCGCCGTTCTTACGAATGGCCGACGCATGACTCGGGGCTATGGCTGGTCGCTAGCCTTTACCATACAGGGACTTTCACCCTTCGTTCTTTACCGGCTTTTACCGGCGCTTTCGGAGTGTCCCTAGTTTATTTCTAGTTTATTTAAACAAAAACTTACAATTTTTGATACGTCTACTTAGATGGATTGTGGGTGCTAGACTGCTGAGTTTTTCGAGCAGCAAGGTCAGATCCTGACGTACGGATTCATAGGTGTACTCATCAGCAGAGTTAGGTGTCTGGCCTTTAGACTGAAACAGGGGACATTCTATATTACCCCTGTCAATTAAAAAATAATACCTTTACAAATCAGCACGTTACTGATCTTAGCTATTTCTGGACACACGTCTCCCGCTGTTTCTGGTTCCGGCGTTGTCTCACGTCTTGGCGAATCTTGGGTCTAATCGTTACAAGTATCCGACATTCCTTGTCCGCAATGGGAGCAAGGTCGTCCCAGCATTCCTTATCCAAACTTCAAGATTCCAGTGAGAGGCTCATGTTTGTCCCGCCCGAGGTCTCTGCCTCAACGTTGTTGATCGAGCTCTTCTCGCCACCGACTGTTTCAGAACCGGTTGATTAGGTTCTGAAATGGTCAGAATCGTAAGGTTCGTTTCGCTTCATCAATGTCCAGGCAACAATCAACATCTTTGCTGCCAGCTTGACCCGCATTTTCAGTTTTATGCCACGCTCTAACTCTCGTCCCTTGAGCATATTGGTGTAATAACTGCGAATCGTGGCATCACTATAACTGGCAACCAGTGCTGCTTGTACCAGAGCATAACGAAGCCCCGCCTTTCCTTGCTTGGAGATGACCGGAATCGCGGCATTACTGGTTTTCCCACTACGTGAAGCACTTAAATCAAGTCCGGCTAAACGCAATATCTGTTTGCGAGTGGTAAACCGACCGGCATCACTAATGGCAGCCAAAGTCATAGCAGAAACAATTGGACCGAAACCGGGAATCGTCAATAAGCACGCATAGGCTG
>WTCI01000097.1 GCA_013138655.1 Desulfuromonadaceae bacterium
TACGGGCAAGGCGCCAACCGTCCAATTCACCGATGGAGATATCCATTACGACCAGTTTCACGGCCACTGACTGCAAAATTTTAAGCGCCGCCAGGCCGGAATCGACCTCAACCACTTCATGCCCCGATCCGGACAAACTTTCACGAATCGCTCCGCGCAGCACAACATCGCAATTTACAATTAAAATTTCAGCTTTTGCAGGCAGCATAAAGTCTCTCTGAGAAACCTTTTCAGAAATATTCAGAGTGATTCCAAAAGATCAGATACCAGACAATAAGGGAACATTTATTAACATATAAAAATCATCGCAGTCAACATGCAACTATCAAAAAAAACAGTTGTATAATAAAAAAAGCTAACGAAATAAAGTCGTTAGCGGGCACAAAACAATAAAACACCTTCATTCGTCAACCAAGCACCGATCCTACACTCGATTGTGATAAATCATTCCTAGTGCCCCGTGCGGCTAATCCTGTCTTCTAATTCTGGCCCTTTTCGGCGCTGCCCGCGTTGTGCCAACTTGACTTAACGCACGGCTAGGCCTGCGTTGGCGCCGCCTTGGCAGCACCAAAAATGTCTCAGAATTCATTGACACGACTAACCGCACGGGGCACTAGCGGGCAAATCCAGACTGAATTTTGTTCTAACATTAGGAACCGAATCAACCCTCATGGTCCCACGATGATTTTTTGTAACAATAAAGTAGCAGATCGACAATCCCAGCCCCGTCCCATCACCTACCTTTTTCGTCGTAAAGAAAGGCTCAAAAACTCGCCTCTGGGTCTCTTCATTCATTCCCAGGCCGTTGTCTTCAATCTCTATGGTTGCCGTTTGATTTGCATACCTGGTTCGTAAAACAAATTGCGGCTGATAGTCAACCACTCCAGACGTTGTTGCCCGAAGCTTTTGCAACTTCTCCTCCATCGCATGCGCACCATTCATCAACAGGTTTAAAATGACCTGTTGAATCTGCACAGGATTGCAATTGATCAGAGGCAAACCTTTGTCGTATTCGCGCTGAATCTCCACAAAGCGAAAATCGAACTTTCTTTGCAGATCGAAATTACTTGCAGCAAGTTCAACCGATTTATCAATCAATCCAGCCAGGTCACTACTTATCCTGGAGGAGTCCTCACGACGACTGAAGCTGAGCATGTTCTCAATCAGCTGAACGACACGTTTTCCGGACTCCATCACCGCATCGAGTAACGTATTCACATCCCGACTCTGCAGATAATGACTCAGTGACGTCATATCGAGATCTGCCGCTTCGGCCGCAGCACGATTGGCTTCTAAATGTTCGCTCAGTCGATTGCGAACCACTTGGATATTCTGCAAAACACCCGCCAAGGGGTTATTGACTTCATGTGCCATCCCGGCAGCCAACTGGCCCATCGAAACCATCTTTTCCGACTGAACGATCCGCTCCTCCATCAGAACCCGTTCCGTCACATCATCGAGACGGATAACCGCACCGACAACATCAGATTCAAACAGCGGATAGATCGTGATATCACAATAGCAGTTTTTTCCCCCATGCTGATACGACACCGTGGATCGTTTTCTGATATCCCCTTCGGCCAAGGAAAGGCGTACCTCATCCATTTCACTGAAATCGGGCCATACTTCATCCAAAGGCCGCCCCTGCGCAGCGGCGGCGGTGATACCGCTCAGCTGTTCCGCCCCCTGATTCCAGAGCGTAACAAAACCGTGCTGATCGACTCCGACCAGCACGGACGGCATTGAATCGATAATGTTTCCCAGTAAATTACGCAGCTGCTGCAGACGGTCCATACGGTCGGCAACCTGAGCATTACTGACAATATAATCTTCGCGGCGGGTGGCAAGCTCACAAACCGTGCGCAGTTCATCCGCCCGAAACGGCTTGGTCACAAAATCGGCTGCGCCGCTGACCATCAAATTTTTAGCAACATCCATTGTCCCGTGTGCTGTCATTATCACCACCGGCTGACCAGGATTGATCTTCATAATCCGGTCCAATACCGTCGTACCGGACATTCCCGGCAGCATGATGTCGAGCAGCACCAGATCATGGCGCCCCTCTTGCCACGCTTTCAACCCCGATTTCCCATCGCCGGCGAGCTCCACATCAAAACGCGGCTGAAGGATTTTTTTCACCAGCCGGGCATTATCTTCATGGTCCTCAACAACCAGGACCCGGCGCCGCCCCAACCCCTCCGTCGGCGATTTCAGACAGCTCTGAACCAAAGCCGGCAGCCGGTGCCGATCCTCAAAAGCCAACAGATGATTGATACCGAAATCACGGGCAGTAATTTCCGTAATCCGCTCACACCAGATACGGGTCACTATAATAATCGGCAGTGTGCGCCCCCCCCGGCAGATTCCGGAACGGATAAACCTCGCCAGCCGCCAACTGTCAAATTCGCCGATGGCGATAGCGGTGACCACCAGATCGACAGTTGCGCGCTGCAGTGTTTCAATCGCCTCGAGTCCTGATGCAACCTCGGTTATATGAAGATTTAAAGGCTCAAGCAGACGACGTAATTGAACACGATCATCAAGAACTGAGTTAACCAACAATAGATGAGGAATTCTCTCCATGATCAAATACCGCTATTTTGGAAGAAAATAGAAAAATTGCTCATTATATAAAACCGAATTGATAACGTGTAGAATACAATCTACCGAATTAAGGTAGATTTATCATTAAACTCATTCTGTAACCCATCAACAGGCTATCGTCAAATGGAATCTCAACGCCTCAACAAAAATGAATCGATGCCACAAGCTGACTTGCCTATCGCACCACTCTTACCGCACCTGCTGCAGACATTGGCTCACCAAGCAACCGTCATCCTGCAAGCACCGCCGGGAGCGGGAAAAACCACCGGCGTCCCCCTCTCGCTGCTGGAAGCAGAATGGTTGGCGGGAAAATCGATCCTGATGCTCGAACCGCGCCGATTGGCAGCAAGTAATGCTGCTCGTTTTATGGCCCGGCAGCTCAATGAAGAGGTCGGACAGACCGTCGGCTACAGCATCCGTTATCAGCATGTGGTGTCTTCTGCAACCCGCCTTGAAGTGGTCACCGAGGGGATTCTGACCCGTCGCCTGCAGCGGGATCCGGAACTCAAAGGTGTTGGACTGGTTATCTTCGATGAGTTTCACGAACGGCACCTGCAATCGGATCTGTCCCTGGCCCTCTGTCACGACGTGCAGCAGGGCTTGCGTGACGATCTGAAACTGTTGGTGATGTCTGCGACTCTCGACGGCGAGCCATTGGCCAAACTTCTCAATGCTCCGATCCTCACCAGCGAAGGACGGAGTTTTCCGGTCGACATCCGTTACCTGCCCGGCAAACCACAACAGCGCATCGTTGAGGCAACAGTCCGGGCCATCCGTCGTGCCCTGCAGGAAACGGAAGGTGACCTGCTGGTTTTTCTGCCCGGAGAAGCAGAGATTCGTCGCTGCGTTGAACAACTGGGCGATCTTGCGCAGCAACTGCTCCTCTGCCCTCTCTACGGCAATCTACCCTTTGCCGAACAGGAACGCGCGATCAAACCTGCCGGTCGCCGCAAAATTGTCCTGGCGACCAACATCGCCGAAACCAGCCTGACCATCGAAGGAATCAGCACCGTTGTCGACAGCGGTTTTTGCCGCCAACCACGTTTCGCGTCAGGCAGCGGCTTGACCCGGCTGGAACTCTGCCGAATTTCACAGGCGAGCACCGAACAACGGGCCGGTCGGGCCGGACGCCTCGGCCCCGGCACCTGCTACCGACTCTGGAGCGAAGGAGTACAGCAGGCCCTGCTGCCGTTCACTCCGCCTGAGATCAGCGCCGCCGACCTGTCACCACTGGTACTCGACTTACTGAATTGGGGCATCAACAGACCGGAAACACTCAGCTGGCTCGATCCGCCCGCCCCATCTGCCTGGCAGTCCGGCCTCAAACTGCTGGAGACGCTCGGCGCCCTTACCCCCAAGCAACAGCTGACCGCAACCGGAAAAACTCTTACTGAAATCCCCACTCACCCCCGCCTCGGCCGCCTGCTGCTGGAAGCACAGCAAACAGATTTACTGGGAGTCGGTTGTGACCTGGTCGCGCTCCTCTCGGAAAAGGATCCCTGGTTCAATCGTGAACCCAGACCGACAAGCGATAGCGATCCCCTCGATCGACTTGAGGAGTTCTGGAAACAGCAGCGGCAGCAACGGATATCAAGAGAGTTTGCAGCGACAGCACGTGCCGGCCGTTACTGGCGACGCCATTTCGGCCTGAAAACTGAAGTTGAACCATCAACAGTCGATGCCCAACAGGTCGGTCGATTGCTCGCCGCGGCCTTTCCCGATCGCATCGCCAGGGCCCGCCAGCCCGGATCTAAACGTTATCTGCTGGCCTCCGGACAGGGAGCGCAACTGGGCGGCAAATCTGCGCTCAAACAGACTGAGTTTCTGATCGCGGTTGATTTGAGAGCCCTCCAAGGCACGGAAGCAGAGATCTGCCTGGCCAGCAGCATCGACAAATCGACCCTACAGAAGCTTACCCCCGATCTCCCCTGGGAAAAACAGGGCTACTGGGATGCAGATGAGGGCCGTGTTGTGGCCTGTGAAAAGCAGATGCTCGGCGCCTTGACAATCAACCAGCGGCCGATAAAGCTGGAACAGGAGCTGATCAGCGCCGCGGTGCTTGATGCCGTTCGCACAGAAGGACTGCAGCTCCTCGACTGGACGAAAAAAACACGCAATTTCATCGCCCGGGTCAACTTCCTGCACCGCCAGATTCCCAGCGACGAGTGGCCCGACTTCTCCGACAACAGTCTCCTGGAAACGTTGGAGGACTGGCTTCTGCCGTTTCTCGGCACGGCACGCAATCGTCATGAGCTGCGCAGAATCGACCTGTTTAGCGCCCTGCACAGTCAACTTGACTGGCAACAGCGGCAACAATTGGAGCGACTGGCTCCGGAACGGCTGCAGGTGCCGAGCGGCTCACAGATCCGCCTGCAATACCCATCCGAAGGAGTGCCGGTTCTGGCGGTCAAGCTGCAGGAAATGTTCGGCCAACGGGATACGCCCCGGATTGTCGGTGGACAGGTTGCGGTGATCATCCACCTGCTTTCCCCGGCCGGTCGGCCATTACAAATCACGCAGGACTTACAGCATTTCTGGAAGGAGAGCTACCCGGAAGTACAAAAGGAAATGAGAGGCCGCTACCCCAAACATCCATGGCCCGACAATCCGTTAGCTGCCCTGCCGACAGCAAAGACCAAACGCAAACTTGCCCTACAGAAGGATAAAAAATGAATTTGGTTATCCACTTTACTCAAGCTGGGCCCTGATTGACCAGAAGTAAAACGTAACCAAAAAACCGGTTTAGCCACGGACACACACGGACAACTGCGGGACAAAATCAAAACCTTATCTCGCGCAAAGCCACAAAGTTCACTAAGAAGAACAAGGGCAAAAGCGAATTTATGGGTTGAAGATCAAAACCTGAATAATAGGTTTCCTTTGTGATCTTAGTGTCTTAAGTACGCACAGAGAATGAGCGCGAGAACAGGTTTTCAGATCTAAACCGAAAAAAGCTTTCGCGCGGAGCCGCAAAGAGAGTCAAAGACAAAATCAAGTTTTTAAGGTTTTCTCCGCACTGTAACTCATCCATGCTCACCAATCGCTCCATCCCATCTTTGAGCACCACAGGAATATGCATAGGCTGGTCTCCTTTTCATAGGCGTTCCCAAGAGAAAATGGCTTGGATTGGTGCATCAAAGAGTCAGGATAGAAGAAACTTTTCTGCAGCAGTCATCCCCCGGCCTTAAACAACGCCACCAGAAAGTAAAACAGAAGAACCGATATCGTTATTTGTCTTCAACACACTCGCCCCGATGTTCGTCAAGCAGGATCAAAATGTCTTCCTGGGTTTTTGGAGAAAGACACGGCCAATAATCACTATTTCGCAAAAACCTGAAGTCCTCGAAGAAATCTTTGCGGGGATGATCCTTGTGCCTCTCCTGGTTCATTACGGGTCCTCTCTCCATAGAAATACTTCTCCATAAGGTCAAGGCAAAATATTAGCAAAGTAGAGAGATTTTTCAATGAGTCATCAGTGGAAAGATTGCAATCGAAGGTATTAATAACGGCGGATATAATCATTGGGATAAAATCTATCCGGAAGGAGCAGGGAGCCGCTTCGCTTCACTCGTCCGGCCCGATTCTGAGCACTTTGGCCCCGCGGATCTTCCGTTCTTTCAGTTCCAGCAGGGCACGGTTGGCATCTGCCAGCGGAAATTCCTCGTTCGCCGTTCACTGCGGGATCGGTTTTTCTGCACTCAGTGCCGGAATCGCCGCGCTTAAAACGTCTTCGATCCGTTCGGCGAAAATTAATTCCATTTCGGCCTTTACCTGATCCGGCAGTGTCGGCAGATCTTTGTCATTTTCACGCGGCAGGATCACACGATTGATGCCTGCCCGCCGGGCGGCGAGAATCTTTTCCTTAATCCCGCCAACCGGCAGCACTAAACCACTCAGGGTAATCTCTCCGGTCATCGCCGTATCGCCTCGCACCGGCTGGCCAAGATAGAGTGAGGCCAAGGCGGTTGCCATGGTGACTCCGGCCGAGGGTCCGTCTTTCGGGATGGCGCCGGAGGGCACATGCAGATGCACAGCTTCAAAGCTCTTTGATATACCGAGGTCCTGAAGATGAGATATGACATAGCTGTTGGCGGCCATCGCTGATTCTTTCATCACCTCGCCAAGGTGGCCGGTCAGGGTAAACCTTTCCCCTTCGGGAAGTTCGATGGCTTCAATATAAAGAACATCGCCGCCCGATTCTGTCCAGGCCAGGCCGGTGGCCACACCGGGGGAAAGTTCCTTGCGCAGTTGCTCAACAAAAAACCGTTCCGGACCGAGCAGTTCGCCCAGGTCGGCAACAGCAATACTGACGGGAGTGGTCTCGCCCTCGGCAAACCGCACCGCCACCTTGCGGGCCAGGCGCCCCAGCATGCGTTCCAGTTCCCGGACCCCGGCCTCGCGGGTGTAGCGACGGATGATGGCGACAAGGGTCTCAACCGCCACAGCAAACTGCTCTGCCAGCAGCCCTGCTTCAGTCCTCTGCCGCGGGAAAAGGTATCGCTGGGCGATCTCCATCTTCTCCTCATCGCTGTATCCGCTTAAATGGAGGGTTTCCATGCGGTCCAGCAAGGGCTTGGGAATTCTGTCGATGGTGTTGGCCGTGGTGATGAAAAAAACCTGCGAAAGGTCAAAGGGCAGATCCAGATAATTATCGTGGAAAGAGTCGTTTTGTGCCGGGTCAAGAATTTCCATCAGGGCGGCGGCCGGATCTCCGCGAAAATCCTGCCCCAGCTTGTCGATTTCATCCAGCATGAGCAGCGGGTTTTTAACCCCGGCGCGACGAATCGACTGCAGGATCCTGCCAGGCATGGCTCCGATATAGGTGCGTCTGTGGCCACGCAACTCTGCTTCATCATGCATGCCGCCGAGGCTGAAGCGGTCGAATTTGCGCCCGAGTGCCCTAGCGATCGATTGTCCCAGCGAGGTTTTACCGACGCCCGGTGGCCCGACCAAACAGAGGATCGGTGCTTTGGCCTGGGGATTGAGCTTCATGACCGCAAGTTGTTCGACGATCCGCTCCTTGACCTCTTTCAGACCATAGTGGTCCAGGTCAAGCACTTGGCGCGCATTGGTTAAATCGAGGTTATCCGTGGTGATCGCCTGCCAAGGAAGCTCAAAAATCAGTTCCAGATGGGCCGAGGCAACCTGGTATTCAGGCGAGGACGGGGGAATCTGTTCGAGACGGGCCAATTCTTTTTCGACCTCAGTTTTGACCTTTTCCGGCAGCTCGCACTCCTCGAACTTCTTACGCAACTCTTTGCTTTCCGTTTCTGGCGAACCTTCACCCAACTCCTGCTGCATCGCCTTGATCTGTTCGCGGAGAATGTATTTCTTCTGTTCTTTGCTCAGCTTATCCTGTGCCTGTTCGGCAATCTTCTTGCGGATTTCCAGAATCTGGATTTCATGGTTGAGATGGCCGTTGTACAGCTTCATCGCATCCCTGTCACTGGGAGCCGTCAGCAGCTCCTGCTCCTTCGCCAGGTCAAGCTGCAACAGCTTACTTACCGGATAGACAAGTTGCATGATGTCTTCACCGAGGGTAACAAGAGCGGGGAAATGGAGCTGTTTTTCAGGGTGGGCCAGAGCAAAATATCGCTCGGTATGCTCCAGCACTTCACGCTGTAACGCCTCCGTTTCGATATTGTGAATTTTTGTCAATGGACAGGGCCGCACCTGCGCCTTGAGAAAGGGGTGTGTCTGGATAAAATCAATAATGCTTATGCGCTCCACCCCATGAATGACGATTTGTACCGTTGTACCGAACCTGGCAATGAGTTGGATGGTTGCTACGGTTCCCAGGTCATAGAGATCCGCTGGCTGGGGGTTATCTTTCGCTCCTTCCTTCTTGGCAAAGATGGCAATCATCCTGTTCTCACTTGTCAAGGCGACCTCAACAGCCTTGACCGATGATGGTCTCTGGACCGAGATCGGCATGACAACCGTCGGAAAGACTACGGTGTTTTCCAATGGCAATATCGGCAAGGAGTATGATTGGCTTTCTGTGCTCATATTTTTAGTCCGTTGCACCTGATTTCAAATATTATTCAGCTTGGGATAAGTTTACCATTAATTAAGACCCCTGTTCATGCGATCAAGATGGCCCAGTCTTGCAACTCCCGATATTTAGAACAGTAGCCCCTTATCTCATAGTGGGTCCACACGCGCAGCACCTTTGCAGTTCTGATGTCTTCCAGTACCCGATAGACAGGCCGATGCTGAATGCTGATCCGGCGGGAATAGGCTCCGGCCAGATCTCCAACAAGCTTCAATAACCAATTTCGATGTTCTAACTGAAGTCGCTCAACAGCCTCCCAGCTTTCGAATAGCCGTTAATTTCACGCGGCAGAATGCCGCTTAGTTCGTGCACTTTTAATTTCTTCCAGGCAACGGTAAGGAACCTTCATCCCTCGGCAACCTTTACCGATCTCAATACTTGATCCCGGATCGCCGTGAAAATCGGAACCGCCCGTAACAATCAACTTGTGCCTGCGAGCCAGCTTGATCAGCCAGTCGGTATCTTCCATATTTGAACCGTTATTATAGGCCTCGATTCCATCCAGACCCAGACCGACCAGTTCAGCGACCAAAGCTTCCAATTTGCGGCGGTCGCGAGTGATGTAAGGTGGGTGAGCCAGCACGGCAACGCCGCCACTACGATGAATCAGGCGAATCGAGTCATCGATCGGAAAGTAGCGTTTCGGCACATTACAGGGAACCAGATAACGCTGAAAGGCTTCGTCATTGTGCGCCACGTATCCGGCCTCGCGAAGTGCCCGGGCAATATGCGGGCGACCGATGGTCCCCCCGGCCAACTTGCTCACCTTATCCGGATCGATCGGGGCACGCCCCTCATCAGCCAGCTTTGTATTGACCCGTTCAACAATCTGTCGATTGCGTCCGGCGCGAAACTCCTGAAATTCTGTCAGCTCCCGATTGAGACAGGGATCTTGCGGATCAAAACCGTAGCCGAGCAGGTGTATATCGTAGTCATCGTGCCATTGGGTGGACAATTCGACGGCGGAGAGAACTTCAATTCCGCGGGTATTTCCCGCCTGTTGCGCCGCGGCAATCCCATCGATATTGTCATGGTCCGCTAAAGCAATTGCCACCAGACCGGCGTCCGCAGCCATTCTGACCAGCTCGGCCGGGGTGTAGAAGCCATCGGAACAGGTGGAGTGAATATGGAGATCAACCAGTTTTGTATTCATCCGATCATTATTTCCTTTTCTTGACCCGGAAACCAGACTTTTCCAGCGCACTGGCCAGATCAGTTGTCGGTTGGGACGATTTTACCTGGACAGACTCCCTTTTCTGCAACTGAACGTGCTTGCCTGCCCCCTTGGCAGGAGCACCGGCTTTCATGCTTAAACCGATCCGTTGTCGCTGCAGATCGACCGAGAGCACCCGCACCTGCACCTGCTGCCCCACCTTGACCACCTCATTCGGATCCTTCACAAAACGATCGGCCAGCTGGCTGATATGCACCAGTCCGTCCTGATGAACACCGATATCAACAAAGGCTCCGAAAGCAGCGACATTGGTCACTACGCCATTGAGCAGCATGCCTTCTTTGAGATCCTTCACCTCCATGACATCTTCACGAAAACTGGTTGTCACAAAAGTCTCCCGCGGGTCACGCCCCGGCTTTTTCAACTCAGCAACGATATCACGCAGGGTCAGCAGCCCAACCTCTTCACTGAGATAGCTTTTCAGGTCCAGCTTGTCCAAAACCGCCGGTTCGGCAATCAACTGCGGCAATGATAAGCCGACATCGGCTGCTATCTGTGCCACCAATGGGTAGCGCTCCGGATGCACCGCAGTATTATCGAGCGGTTGTTCGGCATTGCGAATGCGCAAAAAACCGGCGGCCTGCTCAAAAGCTTTACGCCCGAAACGAGTGACTTCGAGCAATTGCTCCCGGCGCACAAAACGTCCATTTTCATCACGATACCTGACGATCGCTTTGCCCAGCGATTCACCGATCCCGGAGACAAAACTGAGCAAGGCCCAGGAGGCGGTATTCAGATCGATCCCGACATAGTTAACACAGGACTCAACCACGTCGTCGAGAGATTTTTGCAAGGCGGCCTGGCTGACATCGTGCTGATACTGGCCGACCCCGATGCTTTTCGGATCGACTTTAACCAGTTCCGCCAGGGGGTCTTGCAGACGACGCGCGATGGAGATGGCCCCACGCACAGTGAGGTCGAGATCAGGAAACTCTTCCCGAGCAATATCCGAGGCAGAATAGATGCTGGCACCAGCCTCGCTGATCATCACCACCGGCAGTTGCAGGCCAGCCTCCTTGAGACTCCGGCGCACAAACTGATCCATTTCCCGGCCGGCGGTTCCGTTGCCGATGGCGATCATCTCGATCCGATGCGCCTCAACCAGTCGGAGCAATTCCCGCTTGGCCGGTTCAATCTGACCCCTGCCGGTATGCGGGTAAATCGTGACGTGCTCCAGAAAACGGCCGGTTTCATCGACTGCCGCCAGCTTGGAACCGGTGCGCAAACCAGGATCGATCCCAAGCACCCGTCGGCTGTCGACCGGAGCAGCCAACAGCAGATTGCGTAAATTCTCGGCGAAAACCCGGATGGCCTCTTCATCGGCGGACTTTTTCGCCTGCAGCCGCAGCTCAACTTCGATAGAGGGAGCAATCAGTCGCTGGTAGGCATCAGCCACAACGCTCTGCAACCAATCCCGAAAACGGTTGCCCTGCGGAATCAGCAAGCCATGCAAACGCTGCAAAATATCCTCTTCCGGGGCCTCAACCGACAGGCGCAAGATCTCTTCCTTTTCGCCACGGCGCATGGCCAACATCCGATGCGAAGGAATCTGGCGCAGCAACTCGCTGAAATCGTAATACATCTCGTATTTGCTGACCGTTCCCTCTTTACCGCGTGCCGTTTTCGAACAAAATTGCCCCTGCTGCCAAGTCAGTTCACGCACCAGGGCCCGGGCATCAGCGTCTTCAGCAAACCGCTCAGCCAGAATATGTCCGGCACCCTCCAGGGCCGCAGCAGTATCAGCAACATCCCGTTCAGGATTGACAAAAGGAACGGCCAGCCGTGCGAGCTCTGCTCCTGCCTCGTTTGCCTCCAAAAGCTGTTCGGCCAGGGGTTCCAGACCTCGTTCCCGAGCAATCAGGGCCTTGGTGCGCCGCTTCGGCTTGAACGGCAGGTACAGATCTTCCAACTCAGTTTTCTGGCGTGCGTCCGCGATCCGCCGGCGCAGTTCCGGGGTCAGTTTCCCCTGCTCGTCGATCGATTTCAGGATCGTCAAGCGACGCTCAATCAGCTCTTTATGATAGCTCAACCGCTCCTGTAACTGGCGAATCTGCACTTCGTCCAAGTCACCGGTGGCCTCTTTACGATAGCGGGCAATAAACGGCACCGTTGCGCCTTCATTCAGCAAGGCGATGGTTTGGGCCACCTGTTGCTGTTGCAGACCGGATTCCTCGATCAATAAGTGAAGAACTTCCACGTTTGTCGGTTGCTTCATCCCGGCAGCGTCCTTTGTAGTTGAGGGAGAGATTGAAAGGTGCGGATGTTAACACGCGGCCGGTTCTTTGCAAAGCGAAGGATGCTTGACCATTCACCGCTCAGCGTGTACACAATGAAACAACCGATATCATGCGAGAAAATCATGTCCTCACGTCTTATTGTAGAAAATCTGCGCAGTTATTTTTTCACCCGCTCCGGGCTGGTTAAAGCGGTCGACGATGTCTCTTTCAGGATCGAGCAGGGGGAAACGCTGGCCCTGGTCGGTGAATCGGGCTGCGGCAAATCGATGACTGCCCTGTCCCTGCTGCGCCTGCTGCCGGAACCGGGGCGAGTGGTCAGCGGTGAAATCAGGCTTGATGGGCGCGATCTGTTGCACCTGCCCGATCTGGAAATGCGGCGCATCCGCGGCAACGAGATTTCGATGATTTTTCAGGAGCCGATGACGTCTCTCAATCCGGTCCTGAGGATCGGTGAACAGATCGCTGAAGTCTTACGACTGCATAAAGGAGCCAGTCCGAAACAAGCTTTGGAGCAAGCGGCAGAACTGCTGGCATTAGTCGGAATATCCGACCAAAAACGGCGGTTGCGTGATTATCCGCATCAGCTTTCAGGTGGGCAACGACAACGGGTCATGATTGCCATGGCCCTGGCCTGTGATCCGAAGCTGCTGATTGCCGACGAACCGACCACCGCTCTCGATGTGACGATTCAGGCACAGATCATGGACCTGTTGCAAAAGCTGAAGGAGGAACGACAAACGGCAACCCTGTTGATCAGCCACGATCTGGGAGTGGTTGCCGGCAATGCCGATCGCCTGGCCATCATGTATGCCGGGAAGATTGTTGAAGAAGGCCCGGTTGCCAGACTCTTCAACAACCCTCTCCATCCCTACACGCAGGGTTTGCTCAAATGTATTCCACAGCTGGGTCAGAAGGGCGCTTTACCGACAATCCCCGGCCAATTGCCAAAGCTGCGTGAACATCATGAGGGCTGCCTGTTTATCGACCGCTGCAATGCCCCCTGTCCACCTTGCGGTCATCAATCACCACAATTGGTCGAAATTGAAGAGGACCACCGGGTCCGTTGCTGGAGGTATTAAGACTGTGCCGTTGCTGGAAGTTCGCAATCTCCGGAAAAGCTTTCGAACGACCGATTCTCTCGGCGGTTCTGCCGGACGTTTGGTTGCCGTCGATGATGTTTCCTTCAGCCTTGAAGCGGGCGAAACTCTCGGCCTGGTCGGTGAGTCCGGCTGCGGCAAATCAACCACCGGAAAACTGATCATGCAGTTGCAAAAGGCTGATCGGGGGCAGGTTTTATTCGACAACATAGAACTGAACAAGCTCTCTTCCCGGCAGGTGCGCCCCTATCGGCAAAAGCTGCAGATGATTTTTCAAGATCCCTTCTCGTCACTGAATCCACGCATGACCGTCGGTTCGATCCTCAGCGAGCCCTATGTGATCCACAAACTGGCTCCGGCACGCCAGATTCGCGACCGGGTGATTGAATTACTGGAAAAGGTCGGCCTCTCAGCCGAACATGAGCAGCGTTATCCGCACGAGTTCTCCGGAGGCCAACGTCAGCGAGTAGGTATTGCTCGCGCCCTGGCCGTGGAGCCGCAACTGATCATCGCTGACGAACCGGTTTCCGCTCTCGACCTGTCGGTCCAGGCACAGATCCTCAACCTGCTGCAAGAGATCCAGCAGGAGCATCATCTCAGCTACCTGTTCATTGCCCACGACCTGGCAGTCATCGAGCATGTCAGTGATCGAATTGCCGTGATGTACCTGGGGAAAATCGTCGAGTTGACTGCGGCCGACGAACTCTATCGCAACCCGCGCCATCCCTACACGGAGGCACTGCTCAACGCGGTTCCGATCCCCGATCCCGAACAGCCGCGGCC
>WTCI01000219.1 GCA_013138655.1 Desulfuromonadaceae bacterium
ATTGTATGCGTATTTATTATTAATATAGTTGATCATCGAAGCCAGGGTGGTTGATTTACCATGACCGGTCGGACCGGTGACCAAAACCAGGCCGTTTGGTGCTTTGACAATTTCAGTAAGTACTGTTGGTAGTTTCAAATCCTGAAAACCGCCGATTTCAGGTGGAATGACCCGCATAACGATGCCGGTGTTCCCTCTTTGCTTAAAAATACTGGCCCGGAACCGACCGTTGTTTGAAAGTGAATAGGAAGCATCAAACTCTTTGAAGCTTTCCGGTAGATTACGACCGTTGTGTGTCATGATGGTCGAGGCGATAAATTCAGTATCTGCCGGCTTCAGGCTGGGAAGTTTCGAGCGCAGCAATTGGCCGTGAGCGCGAAAAAAAGGTGGGTTGTCGACCTCAAAGTGAACGTCTGAAACCCGTTTGGCAAAAGCAATCTCCAGAATCTGATTTAATGTTTTGATATCCATCACAGCACCTTGGCGGCCAGATTATGGCCCGGAAGATTTTTTCATTTGTTTACGGAATAGGGCATTCTCCATGGCCATGCCCGCTTGGCTGATAAAAAACTCCAGAAAATCGAGCGGCACTTGACCGATTTTTTTGTTGCCGAAATCAGCATAAGTCAGAGTAATAATCCGCTCGTTGCTTTTTAATGGCAGCAAGAGCATGGTGGACTCCATCGGAGCGCCGATTTCCGGATAAAGAAACTCCTCCAGAGCTCCATCCTTACTCGGACCGTAATGCGTTGTTCCTTCTTTGATGACATCCTGAAAGATGGATCCGTCCACCACCGGAATCCGAAATTTCATCGCTGCTGATACCCCCTGATTTTTATCGGTCACGATTCCGAGGCTTCGCTCTGCTATCAAGTCAGACTTATCGACAATCAGCGTCAGGCTGCGTTCAAAAAATTCGCCGACAAACTGTAACACGGTGAGGGCAATGTTCGGAGCTTTGTCCAGCAAACGCAAGCCGGAAAGACTGTTGCGCAACGTGGCAAACTGTTGACGCCGTTCTTCGTTGAAACAGCTGCGGATATAAGCTTGAAAAGTGTTGAAGAAATTAATGATATCCTCAACGTAAGTCTCACGTCGTTCAGATAAATAGGGCTTTGGTAAGACCGCCCGGACACCCTCCTTAAGGGATTGTAAAGAAAAGCTGTAATTGAGGGGTGACGCCAACTGGATGACGGAAATATTAGGATAACGGGCAAGCTTTTGCGCGCGGATATCAATAATTTCCTCGGTTGTAAAGCCCTCCAGGTGGTCTACCGGGCCACCAAAAACCAAGATAGGCTCAAGGCGTTTGCCGATCGTTCGATCAATCAAGCTGTCCAGTTCCTGCTTGTCTGAAGACATAAAAACAAGAATTCCTTCTTTTTTACAGACGGTCATGATTGCATGCTGGATAAATTCATCATGGGTGTACATGATAACGGCTTGAGATTTCGGTGCTGACGCCAGACTGCTATCATCGCCAAAGAGGGGCGTAGAGACTTCGGAAAGGAAGGTGGTAAGTTGTTCCTTCTCTGCAATTTCCAGTTCCGGGAGGGTTTTTTCAATAACCTGTCGATGTATTTCTGCAGGGTCGAAAGCTTCAAGCCCCTCAAAAACGCGGGGTTTTTTCTTTTCAATTTGATCCAGGTCAGCCAGGCCGAGAATGTCCTCAGAAAGAACGATGTCGTCCGATTCACCAGACGGCTCTTCGCTCGCCTCTGCAGTATCTAGTTGAGGCATTTCATCCAGAGGTTCATCAACAAGTTCGATTTCACCTGCATGAACTTTTTCATCAAAAATTCGCAGGGCATCCATGAGGACCATTTGAGTGTCGAGAGTGATCTGCTCAAGCTGTGTCGGCAGGTAGCGGTAATTATCATTAAAATTGGGCACTTCAGCATCAAGGCTGAATATTCCTTTGGTCCAGCTGATCATTTCAACGACTGTCATTTCGATTAATGTCTCAAGAGCTTTGTAAGCCATATCTTTGGACATATCACAGTGATCGAAAAGCGTTGTTATTAATGGTTTTTTTTCTTCTCCTGTCTGTTGTTGCAGCTGCAGAGCTTTTTTCAGATCCGCCTCTGAGATAATATTGGCTTCCAATAGTATCTGGCCAATCCGCAATTTGTCATCTGAATGGCTTGCCCCGACAATGTAGCCATTGTCGAAAATCAGCCGACCTTCCCCTTTGCGGCTATAGACATTTAAATTTCCCGATTTGCGAGTTGAATGGATGAGTTGAATGACATCGATAATCGGTAGATGCTCAAGTTCGCCGGTTAAAGGCATCTAGGGTTTTCCTTTCTGATGCTGTTGCTGGCAGTTTTTTTAATAAATACACTAATTTGAATTTATGAAAAAGGTTAAAATGCATTAAAACTTAAAAACGGTTATAAATTCAAGATATTTTAACCAATTTTGAGGAAAATTCGGTTGCCGATGTCAGAAAGGTTTAGATCTATTTGCAGAGGAAATTTGTGAGGCGCTTGAGGGGGAACAGGGTCGTGGGGAACAGGGTCGTATATTTGTCTGTGGAATCTATTGCACCCCAAAAACAGTAAGGGGCTAAAATCAAAATGACTTTAGCCCCTTACAAATTTTGGTGCCGAAGGCGAGACTCGAACTCGCACGAGCAATTGCCCACCACCCCCTCAAGATGGCGTGTCTACCAGTTCCACCACTTCGGCGAATGGTCTGTATATATACTGAAAAGCTTTGAAAGCTGTCAATAAATATTACTGTTTACAATTATTTTTTTTCTGCAGTTTCAGGTGCCGGTGCAGCAGCTGGTGCCGGGGTTGATTGAGCTGGTGCGGCAACCGTACTTGGCATCACGCTTTGCGAACTTGGAGAACCGTAAAAGTAAGCGAGAGATAAACTGGTCAGCATGAAAATGATCGCTGCGCCGGCAGTCACTTTACTCATGAAGTTACCGCCGCCGGAAGCGCCGAAAATG
>WTCI01000151.1 GCA_013138655.1 Desulfuromonadaceae bacterium
GAAAACCCGGCGACGACCGGCAAAATGATAGAATTGATCTTCCAACCACAGAAAACGCACCAACCCTTACCGCTGCTGCTCAAAGGGACCAATTTTCAACTCAAGGTTTGGCAGGCGCTGCTACAGATCCCGGAAGGTACCGTCACTTCATACGGCTATCTGGCGAAGAAACTGGGCCAGCCGAAGGCCAGCCGTGCCGTCGGCACGGCCATCGGCAACAATCCGATCGGCTACCTGATCCCCTGCCATCGGGTGCTGCGTAGCGATGGTGGTCTCGGTGGTTATCGCTGGGGAATCGGGCGCAAGCTGGTGATTCTGGGGAAAGAACTTTGTAAAACTGAAGTGTGGGAATAACTATTCAGCTCCTGAAATAGTGCTGGATAGTGCACCCATCCGGAAACTCCGGATGGGTGCGCTACAAGTTTTCATATGGAAAACGAGCAATTTTTCTCAAGGTCAAGGAAATCAAGCGGTTGCTTGGAGATGTTGATTTACCAAAGAGGGTCCGTGGCCGATATTTGCTTTCGTGATGGATTTACCGGAGCGAAGTAAATAACCAGTTCCGATTTTTTAGGAGGCAGCAGTGTCGATTGAAATATTCACAACCGGCGGCACCATCGACAAAATCTATTTTGATGCGAAAAGCAATTACGAGATTGGCGATCCGCAAATTGTTGAGCTGCTGCGTGATGCCAATCTGACAGTCGATTTCCGAGTCACCTCACTGTTGCGAAAAGACAGTTTGGAAATAACGGATGAGGATAGAGAACTGGTTAGAAACGCCGTTTATGAGTGTCAAGCTTCACATATCGTTATCACGCATGGCACCGACACCATGATTAAAACAGCACAGTTCCTGGCCGGATTAGCGGGCAAGACGATCGTTTTGACCGGCGCTATGCAACCGGCCCGGTTCCGTTTCACTGACGCTGTCTACAATGTTGCCAGCGCCATTACTGCCGTTCAACTGTTACCCGAAGGGGTCTGGATTGCCATGAACGGACGGATCTTCGATCCGCAAAAAAGTCGAAAGAATGTTGAGTTGAATCGATTTGAAGAGGTTTGAATCCATAAAGTCACTGTATCACCGGCATAGCTGGTGGTTTACTGAACTGCAAGATTGATGCACTCGCAAAAAAAGAATACGATGGCGTCGCCATCTCATACCTTTTGCGAGTGCATCAATCTTGAGGTAATTTTTTCTTCGGGGAGAGACTGACATGTCGGATAAGTTACAGGAGCGGGTGACTGAACTGGAAATCCGTTTCAGCCATCAGACGCAATTAATCGATGAATTAAACGAGGTGCTGACCGACTGCAACCTGCGGATTGATCGATTGGCCAGGGAAAATCAGCAGTTGCGGGAAATCATCAGTACCTTTTCGCCCGAACTGGTAGAATCGCCCGATGAGTGACTCGTGGATCAGCCCGGCTTTACAGCGGATTTTGCTTGAGGCCCTGATGCTCTGTGCGCTGGCACTCACTGTCGGTTTCAGTATCAACTACCAGTTGGTGATGGATGCGTTCAGCGGCAAAACGGTCGCCACCCCGGTGGGGAAAACAGCGCCCCCGGTCACCAGGACAACATCCTCAGTCGTTACGGATGATTACCCTGACCTGGTGGAGCTGGAGGAACTGGACGAACTGCTCGCCGAGGGAGCCTTGTTGGTTGATGCCCGCAACCTTGCTGCCTACCGGATAGCCCATCCGCTCGGCGCGGTCCCGATGCCTCTGGAAGAATTGACGACACGACTTCCGGGGTTTCTGCAACAGGTGCCGAGAGACCGCGTGCTGATCGTCTATTGTACCGGTTTCGGCTGCCCCGATTCTTTCGATTTGGGAGCACGCTTGCTGCGGGAAGGTTACCAGCAGGTCCGTGTTTTCGAGGGGGGCTTCCCGCTCTGGCATGATGAAGGTCGTCCCCTGGCGGAGGGACTGGAATGACCCGGCTGTCAGCAATTGTTTATCACTTGAGTCGACTGGGACTGGCCGCTGTTTTTATCTATGCCGGCTTCATCAAAGCCGTTGATCCGGTCACTTTTGCCGGGCAGATTGCGAATTATCAGATCCTTCCCTACGCCTGGAACTATCTTGTTGCCGCGACCCTTCCCTACCTGGAACTGCTTTGCGGTGTTTTGTTGCTGCTCAATCAAAGGGTGCGACCGGCGCTCCTGGTGTTGTTTGTGCTCAATGTTATTTTTATGCTGGCGCTCACCTCCGCCATCATCCGCGGCTTCGATATCGATTGTGGCTGCTTTAAGCCTGACGCAGAAAACAGAACCAGCCCCCTGATGGCGCTCTGGCGTGATATCGGATTACTGTTGCTGATGATTCCCACCTGGCTGCTGGGTGATCGCCAACAACCCGCGGAGCATAATAAATAATGGCCCGGGAACCCTGGCAACAGGCGCTCAAGGACAGCTTGACGACAACGGGTCAACTGGCGGAACGGTTCACCATCGATCCGCAGCCGTTTGCCGCGGTGGTTAAACGTTACCCGATGCGGATCACCCCCTATTACTTCAGTCTGATAGAACAGATCGGCGACCCGATCTGGCGTCAGTGTGTTCCCGATCCACGCGAACTGGACGACATCGGGCTGGTTGATCCACTGGGAGAGGAGAACCTGTCACCGGTTCCGTCAGTGGTGCATCGTTATCCCGACCGGGTGATTTTTCTGGTTTCCGGCAGTTGTGCCAGTTACTGTCGATTCTGCACCCGCAAGCGCAAGGTCGGTTGCCCGAGTATGTCCCTCAGCTTTCGTGAGTTGCGTGACGGCATCGACTACCTTGCGGCCACTCCACAGATCCGTGACGTGATTTTTTCCGGGGGAGATCCACTACTGCTGCCCGACTCCGTATTGGGCGACCTGCTG
>WTCI01000134.1 GCA_013138655.1 Desulfuromonadaceae bacterium
CTTTTGCTGATCAAGCATCGCAGTCGGATTCTAGCGGAAGATCCCAGGGTCTCCGGGTTTAATGTCGGAATGAATTGTGGGGTGTCAGCCGGACAGACGGTGATACATGCGCATATCCATCTGATCCCCAGGCGCGAAGGGGATACGCCTCAGCCGCGCGGCGGGGTGCGCGGGTGTGTACCGGAGAAGATGGGGTATTAGACTCGGAGAAATAGATATACTGTCCCCGGCACTCGCATACGACCCCAAGCGTCACAAACCGTGAAAATCGCTCCCGGTGTGACGAACCGGGAAAGTTCCTGGTATTCTGAAAGAGGGGCAGGTGTGCAGAGAGCAGCGGGCCGGAGGGTGTCGTCGAGGAAAGGAGGAGATGGTGCGATTTGTTGGCCGAAATATTCTGACCGGACTGGTGACGATCCTGCCGGTCGCCCTCACCCTCTATATCCTCTACTGGCTCGCTGTTTCGGCGGAGGCGGTGCTCGGCGGCATGATCCGCTGGCTCCTCCCGGAGAATTCGTATTGGCCGGGGATGGGGATCGCCACAGGCCTCGTCGTCATCTTCATGGTGGGGCTGCTGATGCACACATACGTCGTTCAGCGGCTCTTTGCCAAGGGTGAACAGCTCTTTTACCGGATGCCGGTGATCAAGTCGATTTACCGGGCCATCCGCGATTTTTTCGATTATTTCTCTCCGGAGGCCAAGGCGGAATTCAAGCAGGTGGTGGCTGTGTCGATCGGGAACACCGGCATGGAGGTAATCGGCTTTGTGACCCAGACGAACCCCGAACGCCTCCCCGACGGTTTCCGGGAGCAAGAGAGCGTTCTCGTCTATCTCCCCTTGAGTTACATGATCGGCGGTTATGCGGTGCTGACGCCGCGCAGCGCGGTGCGCCCCGTAGATATGACCCTAGAGGAGGCGATGCGCTTCACCCTGACAGCCGGTGTCACTGGAAAAGGTTCCCCTCCCGGAGCATCGGGGGGCAAGCCTCTCTGAGGATGCCTTGCATGAGCTTCGATGGGGGGAAGGGGACGGCCTTGATATTTACACACTTATTTTACTCCGAGCTGCAGTTTTCTATTCCTTAAAGCTGCCATTTTTGCCCGAAAAAGGACCTTCTAAGGCAGTTTTAGGTCCTGATATTATGCATATTTCTTGTCATATCAAGAGGTTGCCTTGGCCCGACCCCAATTGGACCTTTCTTGACAACTGACCGGTGCATGATAGGTTAATTAATGAGAACACCAACGGGCTCATACGCCAATGTCTGACGAAAAGGACCGACTTCCAACCTTTCACACAACAGGATATCCAGAATATTGTGGACAAATTCAACAATCGCCCCCGAAAATGTCTTGGCTTGCAAAACACTGAATCAGGTATTTTTCGGGATAGACCCACCTGTTGCACTAGCAAGTTGAATCCAAGCCCCCAAGGAGGCCCCCATGAAAGAGATTAAGCGCATATTGTTTGCCACGGATTTCTCGAAAAATTCTGAATACGCTTTCGAGTATGCCTACTTCCTCGCCAAGAAATGTGACGCCCGACTGCTGATTACGCATGTCGTCCACGTTCCCGTCGATTCGGCCACTTTTGATATCCCGCACGCCTCTCTTGAAAGTTTGAAAAAGGCGCTCGATGATGAAGCGCAGAAGAGTATGGTAAAGTTTTGCAGCGATCCTCTTCATGAAGGCGACAATTATGAGACATCTGTCGTTCATGGCCTGCCTTATGACCAGATTATCAAGAAGGCGAGGGAGCTTTCCGCTGATCTCATTGTCATGGGGACTCGCGGCCGGCGGGCCGGACTGGATCGGACGCTGTTCGGCAGTACCGCCGAGAAGGTTGTGCGCCTGTCTTCCCTTCCGGTAATGACCATCAGTCTTGAAGAATAACCCTACTGCCGGATGAAGGTTGGGGCTTGACGGAGAAAGACAGCGCTGAAGCTTCTTTCTTTTTTCGATTACCCAGCGTAGCGGGCAAACTCGGCCTGCTACATGCCCGACCAGAGGGACATTATTGCTTTATTGAATTACCACCTGCTTTAGCAGGTGGTAATTCAATCTTTCGTGGCCGTCCGGGTTTACACGAGTGTAAATCCGCCCTGTCAGCGATTCCAGAGACGATACAAACGCATCACTGCCGACAGGACGTCCCGTCCTCGTTCCCTGTAATACCCGATTGAGTTTCTCTTTATCGTCTTGGTGCAGAAAGCGTGTCCAGTCGTCAACCATTTCCGGTAAGGTTCTTTCTTTCACCAAAAGATCGGTTTCCTGCTGTCGGCAATGAAACCTGCAGCTTGACCAGGGATATTCCCACGCCTGTGCTGCCAGTCCGGCCTTAACAGGATTCAATTCAACATAGCGTGCCGCAGCAAGAAGGTGAGGTTCGTCGAGAACGCAGGAACCGAATCGCCCCTGGAACAGATAACCGCGGACTCCTTCAGCAAAATTCTTCATCCGCGTATAACGACGATGGGCTTCACCGATAGCGCGAGCAAGGGATGTTTCCGTCTTTGGAACCGCAATCAGGTGAACATGATTATCCATCAGACACCAGGCGAGAAAAGTAACCC
>WTCI01000267.1 GCA_013138655.1 Desulfuromonadaceae bacterium
AGTGAACCGGCCATGACCGACTGTCTGAACTGTCACAGCAATGCGCATGCCCCGGTAGCCAGTCTCAGTCTGGAGCTGTTGGAACCGCTCTGTGTCCATTGTCATGCTGAACCGACTCAGCAGATGCAACAACCCAGCGCTCATGCCGATCTCGGCTGCAATGAATGCCACCAGCAACAACATGGGTATCTGCCTAAATGTACTGAGTGCCATGAAGAACCGCACTCTCCATTTGAAAGCAATGCAAGCTGTATGCAGTGTCACCCGGTACACAATGTCAGCATCATATTGTACAGCGAGGCCATTCCGAACAAGGCCTGTGCCGGATGCCACGGCCAACCGGCGCAACAGCTGAAACAGGGGCACCTTGCCCATGCGCTGCTCAACTGTACCTTCTGCCACGCGGATGAGCACGGTAATACCCCGAGCTGTCAGGATTGCCACGATACGCCGCACAGCCCTGAAATGCTGAGTGATTTTGCCGACTGCAACGATTGTCACGGCAATCCACACGATCTGCTGCCGGGTGCATAGTCGTCCGATTTCCACCCTGTCGCAGGAGCAATTGTGCCCACCGTTCAGAGGATGAAAACTCGATGAGTTTGCGAAAAAAAATAGTATTGTATGTTCTGTTATTTGTCGGCTGTGTTGTTCTGGTTGGTGCTGTCGCTCTGTACAACTACAGCTATAAACTGTGTTGGAAATGCTCGACTCAGGACTATTATGAACGGGGCAAGGACTTTGTCTGTAGTGACAAAGAGGAGCTGCGTCAGACCGGTCTTGATTTCTTGCTTGTGGCCGCAGACCGTCAGCAGTCCGCTGCTCAGATCCTTCTCGGCGAGGGCTATCTGGGTGACTTGCCTGAAGGGTATATCAGTTTTGACGCGACAGCCCTTGGCTGCCTGATCGGGCAACTGCCCCAGGATCCAACAGCCGCCGCGCGGTTATTTAATCAGGCCTATACCACCCTGCGTCAGCAGGAACTATCTGATAACAGGCTACCTCTCAACTTTGGTCTTCTGGTTGAGAACGGAATGATCGCCAGTGACAACCCGCATCAGGATGCCCATACGCTCTACCTGCAGGCGGCCAAGCAGGGCAATTATGCCGCGATGCGTTCCCTCGGTCTGAAATACCATCAGAAATCAGACTACGTGGCTGCCAAAAAGTGGTTGAGCCTGGTGGCAGAAGCAGGCAAGGAGACTGAACCCGCTTTGCTGCTGGGAGACTATTTCTACTACGGCAAAGGGGGGGTGCTCAACTACGATAAGGCGATCCGCTGGTATCGGGTGGCTCTTAAAACACAGAGAACCTTGTGGGCCAGCGCCAGCGAGGAAGAGCGATTGGCAGCGGAAGATGTTCCGATGGCACGTATTGAAATGGCGATGCGTCAGTTGCAGAAAGACTGCATGCGCGTTCCCATGACCCTGCATTACCGCATCAGCGGCAATGCCAGTCGCTATACCGTCCATACCGAGGATCGCCCGGAAGGGCCTATCGGTATCGTGGAAAAAACCGACGAAGGGATCAAGGCCCAGATTGACAATAGGATCACCCTGGCACGATCGATCCCGACCCGCAGTAAATCTTTCCAGTCCATGAATGACGGAATGGAATGGATGTTACATGCCTATGCCCGCAGCCGCTACGGCAGCTCCGCGAAGTTGAACTTCATATTGGAACACTGACAGAATTCGGGCGAATACAAGATTCGCCCCTACATTCGCATAAATAAACACCTGCTTACTGCACCGGTGATGAAATAGATAAATCCTGCGGTAGGGGCGATCCTTGTGATCGCCCTTTTCCCCTTGGACCCTGCCGGTATTTCTTCTCTTGACAAAAAAATTATACTTACAGAATCGCCGGTAATGGCCAGTCCTTCTCAAATCCTTCCGGATAAAAATTTTCTCTGGTGCGGTTGAAATAACCGAATTGCAGCCGGGGAATGTCCTTTTTTAAGCGATCGAGCATCTTCTTCATGCCGATGCCCGCACCTTCAGCACCCATGGCATTCCAGTAGAGCTGGGGGTCGATACTCAGGTTACGCATTTGAATCATATCAACATCCGCCGACGCAATCAGTTCCAGCAGTTGTTCGATTTCATCATCACGATCATTCAGCCCCGGAAAAACCAGATAGTTGAGCATGGTGAACAGGCCGTTCTTTTTTGCCCGGTGGATAGAGTCGATCACGTCGGCAAAACGGTAGCCACGAGGGCGGAAATAAGCGTTGTAGAAATGTTCTTGTGCCGAGTTCAAGGAAACGCGTAACGAATCGATACCGGCTTCAGCAAGCCTGTCTATGACGGCCGGGATGGAGGCGTTGGAGTTGAAGTTGATCGTGCCCCGACTGGTCTGATAACGCATCTCTTTCACCGCAGCGCAAATGGTATCGGCCTGTAAAATCGGATCTCCCTCACACCCCTGACCAAAGGAGACGATGGCATTTTCTGCAGTTTTCAAATGAGGGATGGCAATTTCACAGAGCTCTTGCACGGTTGGTACGAAGGTCAGACGTTCCTGACTTGATGGGCAGCAATTGGATGCCTCCTGGAGGGAAATACAGCCGACGCAGCTGGCATTGCAGGTCGGTGAACAGGGAAGAGGGGCTTCCCAGCGACCGAAAAAGAGATTTTTCGCGGCAAAACAGTGATAATCCAACGCGCAGCGGGATAGTTGCTCGATCAGGCGGTTATCCGGGCTCTCTGCTACTCGCCGGTGAACCAGCGGTTCCAGTTTACGGTCATCAAAGTGTTCCGCCTGCCACTGCTGGTTACGATCTACCCGTACGGCGGCTACATAGAAACGTTCCTCTTCGAGGCACCAGCCAACCGCAGTGTATGACCAGAGGGTCAGTGCAACCTGTTTTTTCCGGTAATCCGCTGCCGGCAGCAGGGTGCGGGTAAAAGCCGGGGTGACGAAGGCGGAGACCGCCTGAATTTGTCCTCCGCCCCAATCGTTGGGTAGTTTATCGGCGGTCACCTGTTGACCCGTGCGCCGATCGTAGCCGATCGGTGGC
>WTCI01000113.1 GCA_013138655.1 Desulfuromonadaceae bacterium
CCCATAAACAGGGTTCGTTCATGATTCCGGTTAAAAGGCGCATAAAGCTGCCGCATCAATTCGCAGGCCTTTTCACTGTCACTGCCGATGATGATCCGGTCCGGCTTCATGAAATCTTCGATCGCCGCACCTTCCTTCAAAAATTCCGGATTACTGACAACATCGAAAGGAATCTGAACACCACGTCTTGCCAATTCCTCGGTAACTGTTGCTCGCACCAGATCCGCCGTTCACACCGGCACTGTTGACTTATTGACGATCAGAGTATATTCGGTCATCAGTCTGCCGACATCTCGCGCGACGGCTTGAACATATTTAAGATCCGCAGAACCATCTTCACCGGGCGGGGTACCGACAGCAATGAAATAGATCTGTGTATCGGCCATCGCGTCAGCCAGAGAGGTCGTAAATAGCAGTCGCCCTTCCGCGTGGTTTCGCAAAACCATTGCTTCCAGTCCAGGTTCATAAATCGGCAACTGTCCCTGTTTAAGCCCGGAAATTTTCTTCTCATCAACATCCACACAGTAAACACGATTCCCCATTTCGGCAAAGCAGGCCCCACTGACCAACCCCACATAACCCGTGCCGACTATCGTTAGATTCATCCCACACTCCAAAATCGCTTTATTGAGGACAGGTTAAAATAAAAATGGGCTACAGATTCGTAACCCATTCTAAGTTCGGTTCTGGCGACCCCGAGAGGATTCGAACCTCTGACCATCACCTTAGGAGGGTGCCGCTCTATCCAGCTGAGATACGGGGCCGCTCGAACGCTTATAACCCAGCAGCAGAGTTTTTTCAAGCCAAGTCAGCCAAGCAAAAAAAATTAAAACTTCAGCAAGCTGTAAACCTTGCCCTCCGGGAGTTTGCTCCGACCGTTGAGAAATTCAAGTTCCGCCATAAACGCACATTCATAGATGACCGCATCGAACTGTTCGACAAGCTCAACAACAGCCGCCATGGTGCCACCTGTTGCCAGCAGATCATCGGCAATAATCACCCGATCACCGGGCTTAAAAGCATCTGCATGGATTTCCAGGGTATCCGAGCCATATTCCAGTTCGTAACTGATACTACGCGTCTTATAGGGCAGTTTGCCCGGTTTACGAACCAGGGTGATTCCCGTCCCGAGCTTGTAAGCAAGCGCCGAACCGAGAATAAAACCACGTGCCTCGATTCCGACAATCTGATCGATCCTTTCCCCGACATAACGATGTGCCAGCAAATCGACCATCCGATGAAAGCTTTTCGCATCCGCCAAGAGGGTGGTAATATCTTTGAAAACAATACCTTTTTTCGGAAAATCCGGGACATCCCTGATAATCTCTTTCAATTGGTCCATTTCAAACTCCTTCTGACATGCTAGTGGCCCGTGCGGTTAATCGTGACGCGTAATTCTGAGACATTTTGATTGCTGTCAAGGCGTGCCGATGAAGGCCTAGCCTGCGTTAAGCCAAAGAGGTACAACGCAGACAGCGAGCAAAAGGGCCAGAATTAAAGGATAGGATTAGCCGCACGGGCCACTAGTCTTCTATGTTGTCATCTGTCATTTGCTCTTCAAGTGTTTTGCGTAACTTGGCAAGACTTTTTGCTTCAATCTGCCTGATTCTTTCCCGGGTCACGCCAAATTTCCGCCCAATGGTATCTAGAGTTTGCGGTTCACGGTCATTCAGACCAAAACGCAACGAGAGGATTTCCTGTTCATTTTCAGAGAGCTCTTCCATCCACTCGAGCACGTGGGAAAAACGATCCAGATCCTCAATCACGCGACCCGGATCAACCAGATTTTTATCCTCTATGGTATCGATAAGACTATAATCGCTATTGTCCCCCATCGGATGTTCGATGGAATACGTTTTTTTCAGTAGAATCATCATCCGCCGCACATAAGCAACATCCGCGCTCATCGCTTCGGCAATCTCTTCAAGCGAAGGGTCGCGCTTTAAGCGCTGAACCAGCTCACGGCTGATTTTTATCAGCTTGTTGATATCGTCCGCGACATGAACAGGGAGACGAATCGTACGGCTCTGGTTGACCAGAGCCCGCTCGATCGATTGCCGAACCCACCAAGTGGCGTAAGTTGAGAAGCGACAGCCTTTGCTGACCTTAAATTTCTCGACCGCCTTGATCAAGCCCATATTCCCTTCTTCAATCAAGTCAAGAAAAGGCAGGCCACGATTCATATAGCGTTTGGCAATTTTAACCACAAGGCGTAGATTCGATTCAATCATGCGCGCCCGGGCCGCTTCGTCCCCTTGAGCAATCAGACCGGCCAATTCCCGTTCATCTGCGGCTGTCAGCAGGGTGCTTTTCTGTATTTCCTTCAAGTACAGCTTGATGGCATCAGCGGCGACATAATCATCTTCCGGATGGGCAGTCTTTTCAGCAACAACATTCTTATTATCTTTGGCATTTTCTGCCGGCTCGACTTTCCTAAATCCAGCCAGCTCCTGTTCACTGCCTGCCTGCTCGCGACCACGCTCAAACTCAGACAACATTTCATCCATAACAACCTCCCCAAGAAGATATCATTAAAATTCCAGATCACAGTCTAGGTGACGTCAAGAAACTATGGCAAGTACAAAATCGGATTGACCGCAACCTTTCCTTTGCGAACCTCAAAGTGCAGGCGCGGAGCCCCCCCGGCGGGAGGTATCCCGGAAAGAGCAATCTTCTCCCCTTTGCTGACAAAATCCCCTTGGCGAACATAAAGCCGTTGATTAAATCCATAAACCGTAAACAGGTCATTTTCATGCTGCAGAATGATCAGCTGACCGTACCCCTGGACACCATCCCCACCATAAATCACCTTACCAGCCTCAGCTGCAGTCACCGCAGTTCCGCTACGAACAGCGATCTCAATGCCCTTTCCTCCTCCCGCCTTTGCCACTGTACTGAAAGAGCGGACAATTTTGCCACGTAACGGCCACTGAAGCTTTTTGACCGTTGTGGCTTTAGCCGGGCGCTGTTGTACGGGCTTTTTTTTGCGTGGAGAAGGCGGCGATTTTATCGTTGATTTCTTACCACTTGAAACCGCTTTTTTCGGCACAGGGGGCGGAGCGACTGCTTTGGCCGCTGGTGCTGATTTCACAATGGGGACATAACGAACCCGATCGGCTCCTGGAATATAAAGTCGGGTACCGGCTCGCAATCGAGTCGGATCAGAAATATGATTCACCCTGGCAATCGTTGTTTCAGCAACGCCATAGCTGCGGCTGATTCGGTACAATGTCTGCCCCGGTTTCACGGTATGATAAATTCCACAGCCACAAGAGCAGAGCAACAGCAGAACCGAAAAACCAGCCAGCAGATATCGACAAACGATTTTTCTCGTATGTGGATCCATGCTCAAAACTGTTTTGTTCTGACAGCTCATCCAGCCACACCTGTAACTTCTGGGAGGCTGTCGGACTATCCATGAGCCAGCTGCAAATCCGGCTGTTTGGCCCGGATAGTCCGACAGTCTTCTGAAAAATGATATATCAGTGTAAGTATTGAACGAGGATTAAAACACCAATCACCAAAATCAAAAACAAAATCGTCAGTATATTGAAATATTTTTCGATCAAAACCCTGGCAGGGCGACCAAGATAATAAAACATCGCAGCGACCAGAAAAAAACGTAATCCACGACTGATCAATGAAGCGACTGCAAAAATCGGAAAATTGATCTGAAATGCCCCTGAAGCAATCGTGAAAATTTTATAGGGGATCGGGGTGAATCCGGCAGCAAACACCGTCCAGAAGTCGTACTGGTCAAAAAGTGCTTTAACCTGGCCAAACCCTTCTGCTGTTACCCCGGGGATATATTGATAAAAGATCGTGCAAACCTGATCCCACAAGCCCCAGCCTATAAGGTAACCGAGCATCCCGCCGGCGACCGACCCCAAGGTGGCAACCAGAGCAAAACGGTAGGATCTGGCCGGTATCGCCAGACAAAGGGCGAGCAACAAAACATCAGGCGGAACGGGGAAAAAACTGGCCTCGGCAAAAGCCAAAAGACCCAGAGCCGGAACACCGTAAGGGGTATTAGCCCAGGAAAGAACCCAGTCATATAAACGACGAACTGCTTTCATATCAACCTGGGATATCCGTTTTCCAAGCTTGCTCACCAATCAACGGAACGAAGCGGCAGCCCATCAACTGCTCACGCTTCAAGCTTCCGTCTTCAAGCCGGGTCACACGCATCAATATCTGCTGATAACGGTCCCCGACCGGCAGGACCAGTCTCCCGCCTGTTTCCAGCTGGGCAAGATATTCATTGGGGATATCGGGAGCTCCGGCAGCCACCAGGATCCCATCGAAGGGGGCCTGATCCTGCCAGCCAATTGTTCCGTCAGCAACCTTGATATTGATATTACTCAGACAAAGCTGGTCAAGAACTTTTCGGGCACGACCGGCGAGCAGAGAGATTCGCTCAATAGAATAAACCCGTTTCGCCAGCAAAGAAAGGATAGCTGTCTGGTAGCCGGAACCGGTACCGATTTCGAGGATTCGCTCTCCTCCCCGTAACTCAAGAGCCGCAGTCATCGCTGCAACCATATACGGTTGCGAAATGGTCTGCCTTTCACCGATTGGCAAGGAAGCATCACTGTACGCATGACTCTGCAAGCCGGGTTCAACAAACAGGTGGCGCGGCACCTGTAACATGGCATCAATCACGCGCGGATCTTCAACTTTACGGGCAATAATTTGTTGTTCCACCATGCGACGACGCGCAATTGAATAATCCATCAATCATGACCCAGGAAAGAGGAGAGCGACCATTCACGCAAAGCAGCAAAAGCTGCATCATTGGTCAAATCGGTCCGTAGCGGTGTCACGGAAATCATCTTGTCGTTTATTGCGTTGCAATCACTGCCCGGCATATCTTCAAACCCGACCTCCCCTCCCCCTATCCAGTAATAATGGCGTCCACGTGGGTCCTGGTTGACCGTAACGGCAGCTCCATACTGACGCTTACCCTGGCGAGTCAGTTGGACTCCGCAATAGCCCCCTGAAGGGACATTGATATTCAGGAAAGTCCTTTCCGGCAAACCATTTTTAAGGATTTTTGCGGCAATTCCTCGTGAGAATTCGGCCGCAACATGAAGATCATCGGTGGTGAATTGCAAACTGTCGAGGGAAACAGCAAATGCCGGCAGCCCCATCAGCGAAGCTTCCATAGCCGCACAAACGGTCCCGGAATAAGTGATATCGTCTCCCAGGTTGCTGCCACGGTTTATTCCAGAGACAACCAGATCGGGGAGTTCCTGCAAAAGACCATGAATACCCAGGTTGACACAATCGGTCGGAGTACCGTCGACAGCGAAAACATCCGGCTTGATCTCCTCTGCCCGTAACGGATGCTCCAATGTCAGGGCGTGGGCGACAGCACTTCTGTTGCGATCAGGCGCCACGGTAACAACCCGGCCAAGGACGCGTAATGCCTCAGCTAAAGCCCTTATCCCAAGCGAGCGCACGCCATCATCATTGGTGACCAGGATTAACACAGCACACCTTATTCAGAGAGGGAATTTCCACGGAGGCGTTGTTGAATACGCAACAAATCAATTTTAACCTTTTTGAGGACTTGCTCTGCTGTGAGCCTGTCCGACTCACTGTGGTTGGACAAATTAATTTCAGAGGATATTTTTTTACGGGCTCCAGCAATAGTAAAGCCCTGCCGATAAAGAAGATCCTTTATCAACAGGGCTGTTTCAACATCTTTACGACGATAAAGCCGTTGCTTAGCACGACTTTTTACCGGCTGTAAAACGGAAAACTCAGTCTCCCAATAACGCAGGACATGAGTCTTTACTTTCAGCAGAGCCGCAACCTCGCCGATTTTGAAATAGAACTTATCAGGTATCTCGACCGTCATTTAGCTCAAAACACTTATTATCAGGCGTCTTCGCCGTTGATTGCCGCTTTTAGAACCTGACTCGGCTTAAATGTCAAAATTTTTCGCGCAGAGATCTCGATTTCATCCCCGGTCTGCGGATTACGACCGCGACGAGAAGCTTTTTCTTTGACGACAAAGTTACCAAATCCGGCAATCTTGATCTTTTCACCCTCCTCCAGAGTCGATTTCATCAGATCAAAAACCATCTCAACAATCGCAGCCGATTCTTTCTTAGAAAAACCAGTTGTCAGATAAACACTCTCAATAAGATCAGCTTTAGTCATAATCCCTCCCGCACAGGCGCAATAAACGCCTCGTGGAATCTACTATCTATTTGATTTTTCAGGATTTATATCATAGAGACAATAAGTGCGCAACAGCAATTAACGAATTTCTGCGCCAAGTTGCCGACAAAGTGTTTTTATCAGCTTGTTATGAGCCTTACTGACCTCTTCTTCCGTCAAAGTTTTCTGTAGATCACGATAGCGCACGCGGACCGCGAGACTCTTCTTCCCTTGCGGTATTCCTTTGCCGGTATAGAGGTCAAAAAGCACGGCATTTTCAATATATTTCACCTTGCTGCGCTGAATAATTTCAAGAACCTGGGCAGCAGCCACCTCACTGTCAAGTAACAAGGCACTATCACGAATCACATCAGGATAACGCGATAAAGGTTTAAATTTAGCGTGGGCACCGGCAATCTCAATCAGTTTTTCAACATCCAGTTCCAAGAGAAAAAGCGGTTGATCAATAGCAAATTCGACCAGCACCTGCGGATGGATTTCACCGATACTGCCAAGAGAATGTCGATCATGAATCATCCGGCATGACTTGCCGGGATGCAAATAGGGCTCTGTGTCTATTGCATCAAAAAAAACATCAGCAATATTGATAGTTGCAAATAATTCTTCAACAATCCCTTTAAGATCGTAAAAGTCAACATCAGCTGCAGATTGGGCCCAGCCTTCCGGGTTGCGACGACCGCAGATCACCGCCGTCAGGGACAATTTCTCACAACTCCCCTGCCCATTATCCTGCGGTAAAAATACCGGCCTTAATTCAAAGAGACGTAGGTCCTGACTCCGATATGACAGGTTTCTCGAGACCGTTTCCAGCAAGCTCGGCAGCAGACTGGTTCGCATCACCGCCTGGTCTTCTGACAATGGATTGAGAATTTTGATTTGTCTGGAGCGTGGGTCATCAGTCGCTACAGACAATTTACTGATCGACTCTTCAGCGTAGAACGAATAGTTCATTGCTTCGGAAAACCCACCGGCAACCATTGCATCGCGCAGTTTTTTCTGTACCTGCTGACGTAATGGCGGTAAGCAGGCATCGACGGTCCCGACCGGCATGGTCGCGGGTATCCGCTCATAACCGTACAAGCGAGCAACCTCTTCGATCAGATCGACTTCCCGTTCCAGGTCAGGACGAAAACTGGGGACAGTAATCTCCAGGCTGGTTGTGGAATCCCCGGGAACCACCTGCAACCCGATAGATTCCAGTAAGGTTTGTATCGTATCGCAGTCAACCGGGATATCGAGCAACTTCTCAACTTTTTCAGCATGCAAAGTCAACACAGGGGTTTGCAAAGGTTGTGGGTAATTATCAATGATGCCGGACAGCACCGACCCATCACCCAAGTCTGCAATCAGGCTGGCAGCTCGATCCAGAGCCACCGCTAGCATGTCAATATCGGCCCCACGTTCGAAACGGTGAGAGGATTCCGTATGTAAACCGTGACGCTTGCTGGTTCGACGAATTGCCGTCGGCTTAAAATAAGCGGCTTCCAGCAAAATGGTCTCGGTATCCTCCTGAACC
>WTCI01000261.1 GCA_013138655.1 Desulfuromonadaceae bacterium
CCCAGGACAAAGCCCATCGATTCAGCAAAGACAAACCCCTCCTCAAAAACCCTTTCAGCATCCTCGACAGCAACCTCTCCGATTTTCGGAATAAAGAAAATCGTCTGTTGACTTTCCGACAAATAGAAAGCGACCAGAATCAGAACTTTGCTGCCGCTGGTCAAAGACACCTGATAAGCTCTGCACATCTGTGGGGGAAATCCGGGAAACACCATCTGCACGTCGCCACTGGAGCTGTTTAAACGTGCGACCTTGGCCGCCGGCACATTGAGAACTTTCAGCTGTTGATGCTGGATGAACATACTTTGCGCTCCTCAGCCACAGTATAACCGTATTTAATCTATATCGGCAAAATCGGTCAGTAATTTTATTCGCCTGAACCTGGCTTCAATTTCAGGATAATCGATCTCCTTGAGCCGGTCGAGGCTGAATTTTTCAACCGTGAAAGAAGCCATGACAGTTCCGAAAACAATCGCCTTGCGCAGGTTGTGCTCATCGAAATTACGTGTTGCAGCCAGATAGCCGATAAAACCTCCGGCAAAGGTGTCCCCGGCACCCGTCGGATCAAACACTTCCTCCAGGGGGTAAGCCGGAGCCGAAAAGATGGAGCCTTCACCGAACATCAAGACACCGTACTCGCCACGCTTGACAACCAGGGTTTTCGGACCGAAGTCACGGACAATCTGTGCCGCCTTGACCAAGTTCGGTTCATCGGCCAATTGCCGCACCTCTGCCTCGTTGATGGCCAGGATGTCGACCCGGGCAAGGGTTTTGATCAACGCTTCTTTTTTTCCTTCGATCCAGAAATTCATCGTATCGCAAGCGACCAGCTGAGGATTTTTCACCTGCTGCAAAACTTCAAGCTGTAACTCGGGATCGATATTCGCCAGGAACACATACTCGGCATCCCGGTAGTTTTCCGGCAATTCCGGCTGGAAGGATTCGAAAACATTCAGGTGGGTTTCCAAGGTGTGTGCTTCGTTCAGATCATATTCATAACGCCCTTTCCAGCGGAAAGTCTCCCCACTGCCGCGCTGCAATCCGGCCAGGTCGATATTGCGGCTTTGCAGAAAATCGACATGCTCTTCGGGAAAATCTTCCCCGACGACGGCCACCAGGCTGACATCGGTAAAAAAACTGGCGGAGGTGGAAAAATAGCAGGCCGAGCCGCCGAGAACTTCATCCACTTCACCGAACGGGGTTTTGATCGAATCGAAGGCAACACTGCCGACTACCAGGATACTCATTTCTTCAGTCCCTCTCGTTAATCAAGATATTTAACGATGATCGGCTCCAGCGCCTGTCTGGTTTCTGCCGGGATCAAAGTTTTGTCGGTCATAATGGCATACTTGAGAGCTTCTGCACATACACAGTCACGAATTTGGCGACCAGCGACAATTTTAGTCGTAGCGGTTTTAATAATCTCACGGGCCATTACCACATTTTGCTGGATAATCGCGATCACTGCTTCCACGGAAACATCGTCATGATCTTCGTGCCAACAATCATAATCGGTCGCCAGGGCGACAGTGGCGTAGCAGATCTCTGCTTCTCGCGCCAGACGGGCTTCGGGGAGATTTGTCATGCCGATGATATCGACCCCCCAACTGCGGAAGATATTCGATTCGGCTCGGGTCGAAAAGTTCGGCCCCTCAATACAGACGTAAGTGCCGCCCCGGTGTACGGTGGCACCAACCTCGGCCGCCGAATCGGCAAGAATATCCGCCAAATCTTGACAGATCGGGTCGGCAAACGGTACATGTCCGACGACACCGTTACCGAAAAAAGTTGCCGCCCGCTTTCCCTGCGTACGATCAAAAAATTGATCCGGAATAACAATGTGCCCCGGAACAATCTCTTCTTTCATGCTGCCGACCGCCGAAATCGAGATAATCCGCTCAACACCCAGCTTTTTCATGCCGTAAATATTGGCGCGATAATTCACTTCAGACGGCAAGAAACGATGGCCACGACCATGGCGTGGTAAAAACACCATCTTCGCTCCACTCAGGATACCTGTGATATAGGCATCCGAAGGAGCACCGAACGGGGTCTCAAGAGTCACTTCCTGCACAGCGGTCAAACCTTCAATTTCATATAGACCACTCCCCCCAATCACACCGATGATCGGTTCTCCCATCGCCTCTACCTCCGTCTTGTTTATGAAGTCAAGTTGTAGGATCAGTCCTGAAACTGTTCCCCATCAAGTTTACCTTTGAGTTGGCCGCAAGCAGCCGAGATATCTTGCCCTTTACTTGCCCGGCGCGTCGCAACGATCTGCCGCTGCAACAGGTAGGACTGAAACGCCTTAATCGACTCTTCCCCCGAGGCGCTGAATTCCGACCCTTCATGTTCATTGAAGGGAATCAGATTGACCTTGCTGCGAAGCCCGTGTAAGAGCGTGACCAGCCGCTTGGCATCTGCCAGTGAATCGTTCACTCCGCCAATGAGAATGTATTCAAAGGTCACCCGCTGTTTCGTCACCCGAGCATAATCCTGGCAGGCTTTCATCAACTCTTTCAGCGGATAGCGTTTATTAATCGGCATCAGTCGGCTACGCACCTCATCGGTTGTCGCATTCAGGGAAACCGCCAGTCGCACTTTAATCTGCTCTGCCAACTGGTAGATTTCAGGAACCAGTCCCGAGGTCGACAAGGTAATCCGACGG
>WTCI01000318.1 GCA_013138655.1 Desulfuromonadaceae bacterium
GTCCATGAACACCTCCATATAGAATTTGGTGTTCGCAGACTTACGCAGTTGCTATTCGATTGTCAGAGAACTTTTGTTATCGATGTACTGACACATTTTTTAGTAATCGATGTTGTGGCACTTGCCATCTATCAGCATGAAGAAGTGTGCTAAATGTTGTATCAATCACCCGAAATTATAGGTCTGCGGAGGGGGCAAAATGCCCCTGTCCCACAACTCCCACATTTTCAGACAATTTCTGCCCACCCCTAAACTGGGTAGTAAACAGCAAGGTCAGAAATTCAACAGCCTGTTCCGATTTTCAAACTGAAGTCATTCCGCAGAAGCCAAATATTTTCAACAGTGGGTTCCGAATGCCCTTAACTTCAATCACCGACCAGTATAATCGGTGCTTCAAGGTAGCTTTTAAGGGTATCCAGAAATCCAGCGGCATCAGCTCCATCGAGAATCCGGTGATCGGTTGACAGAGTGAGGCACATGATTGGCGCCACCGCCGGCTCACCCTGTTCATCGACAATCACCTCACCTTTGACTGTCCCGACGGCCAAAATAGCAGCCTGCGGCGGGGTGATAATCGCCGTAAAAGACTCAAACCCGAGCATCCCCATATTGCTGACCGTGAAAGTTCCCCCCTCCATCTGCTCTCTGGTCAACTCCCCGGAATTCGCCAACAAACTCAGTTCTCTTGCCTGTTCACTGATCTGCCTCAGGCTGAGTCGTTCACAGTGACGAACGACCGGCTGGAACAACCCCAGTTCGGTGGCAACAGCCATCGACAAATTGATATCAGCTTGTTCCACGCCCTGCTCACCATTCCAATGGCTGTTAAACCAGGGGTGCTCCTGCAACGCTTGTGCAGTCGCCGCCAAAACGAAATCGTTGATCGTAAAACCAAGATCCTTGCGAAAACGAATCACGTCAGTCATATCGACGCTCATGGTCGTGTAACAATGCGGAATCGTCTTCCAGGCTTCTTCCATTTTGCGTGCCAGCAGGCGCTTCACCTTGACGCTCTTGCCGCTTCCGGCTGCGGCGGCCTGATGGGTCAGATCCCGTGAGACGACCACCGCAGCAGGCATACGGTCAGAGTAAGCGTGCTCGACATCGGGCAGCACAATCCGTCCGCCGGGGCCGGTTCCCTCAATCCGGTCAAGTGGAAAATTCAATTCACGGGCTAATTTGCGTGCCGCCGGAGTCGCTGAAATACGCGGCGGAACCGCACTGATCGCCTCATCCTGATCGGGAATGAAATAGGCCATCAGCTGACCGGTTTTCAGCGTATCCCCTGCGGCAACCAGACAACGGCTCAAAATTCCCGCTACGGTGGCTTCTACCTCTATGATAACCGCATCACCTTCCAACTCAGCGAGAATTTCACCGCGTGCCACCGGAGTCCCCTCAGCGACCCGCCAGCAGCGCAGTTGCGCGGAAGATATTTCTTTATCCCATTGTGGAACCCTGATTTCGATAGCCATTCCAATACCTCCATTGATGGCTTAGCCATCTCATGACTTTTTGCGAGTGCATTTCAATTGCTATTGCAACAAAAATTTAAATAAACCGCAGGAACAGTAACATATTAATCTACAGGTGAGGGTCATTTTACCGGCCATGCAGGATCGGGAAAAGCCGCTGCAGATTTATGCGCCACATCCTTTCACGGCAAGGTTCCGCGACCGGCAACAAAAAACCAACCGGCGGCCAGCAGCTGCGCCGCTATTAAAATCAGCAACGCGCTATGGTAGCCATCCGGATGATAACCACCCGTTGCAGTTGTCGACCAGAGACCGACAATCGCACCAATCAACCACTGGGCGGTAAAGGCACCGACAAACACCAGCAGATTCAGAGCCGTATTGCAGCGTCCGCTCAACTGTTGCGGAAAAACCTGGGAGAGCACAGCATAGGGTAGAATACAGGCGGTCCCGAAAAATCCAAAACCGAGCCAGAGCAGTGCCGCATTACCGGGAAAAATGACCAGCAGAAACTGGTCGAGGATAAAAATCGTCATCCCGCCGGCCGCGACGGTAGCCGTACGCACTCCCCGGCGTGCCAAACGTCCGGCCAAACTGCCGAAAGAGAAATACCCAAGAATCATCGCGACAGCGATCCACCAGAGCATCTGCGCAACTTCAGCCCGTCCGTAACCGGCAACATCCCGTAACCAGGGACCGGACCAGAGACCCTGGATCGATAGATAAGCCGCTTGAGCGGTAAAAGCCCAAGGAGCAACCTGCCAAAAGGCACGGTTGCTCAACACAGTGCGCAGCCCGCGCATTTGTTCAGCGAGGGGTTCATCTCCTTTTTGTCGTGGCTGGTCCGGTACGATCAGAAAAACACCGGCGGCCGCCAGAAATCCGAGAATCGCCAAGGCGGTAAAAACCCCGCGCCAATCGGTGACTTTCAGAGCGGCTTGTACCGGGGTCGTCGCCACCAATGCACCAAGGCCGCCGGAAACCATCTGCATGCCATTCGCAAGAGGCAGGCGTTCAGACGGCAGCCAGGCGGTAAATGATTTAAAGGCAGCCATCAAACAGGCAGAGACTCCCAGGCCGATCAATGCCCGTCCGACAATCAGTCCGAGCAAAGATTCTGCACGGGCAAACAACAAAGCCCCAGCCGCAGCGAACA
>WTCI01000021.1 GCA_013138655.1 Desulfuromonadaceae bacterium
CCTTTGTATAACCCGTGCGTGCAAGGAACACTGCGAGAGCCGTCGCTTGTGCTCCTTTTATCCCCTCTGGATGGTTGTGCGAGAATTGGGCTGTTTTCTCGGCCTCGCTGAGCACTTCGTCTTCTGTGTTGAAAGCAAAGCCGACAGGGCTGACACGCATGGCAGAGCCATTGCCCCAGCTGTTGTATGGTTGCGGATGGTCGGAGTGAAGCCAGCCAATAAATGTCCCCCCGTATCCTGCTCTCGGATAGCGTCGGCCAATCTCGCGCACCGATTGCTCGTACGGGCGGCCTGTAAGGATCGCATCAGCCACCGCAACGGTCAGCACGGTGTCATCTGTGAATCTGCACTGGGGATGGAATAGCGGGAAACCCTTGGTCTTGATCTGGTGCTGCTCGTAGACTGAGCCGATGATGTCTCCGGCAATAGCTCCTATCATGTGTTGACCTCGTTATGTCGAACGGACCGGAGTTGAGCGGCGAACAAACGCAAAACCTGCGTTGCCACTATCCGATGATCAGCAGAGCCACATAAGGGGTGACATTGAATACCAGAAAGACGATTTTGAACAATCCGAGGAACGAGTAAATGATCACGTTGAAAGTTTCCCGGGGGAGGGGGAACCATAAGCTTTGCGTGCGGTAAACCAGGTTCGGGGCCAAAGCGCACATCGAGATCCAGAGAATCAGCAGGGCTCCGTTGATGATTGTACACCACATGAAGAATGCTGTTAGTGTCTGAATGTCCATAGCGGCCTCTCTCCTCTTTTGGTGTCAGGAATTCGGAGCGACTTAAGTAGAGTCTACTCGATTTGCGAGGAATTCTGGGGGCATCCCTACACAATTTACGGATAAAAACTTAATCGATGATAATTATGAAGGGTGTCCTTGGGACTCCTCCAACCCTTTTTCTTCTCTTATCGTGACATTCTTCAGCACCAAGCTGAAAAGCGGTTTTTAAGACTATCTATCAGAAGTTCCTGTGATCCCCATCCCATCTCCTTCAAAACTGTTAATTCAAACAGTTGCCCATACATAGCGGCATCCAACCGCAGCTGTCAACCGACCGCCGCAGCAATCCCCTTTAATTCGTTCAGCGGTTTTTGCCGCTTGTGCTGCACAATGTCATCGTTAATTTTCAGGATCACGCCTCGGATCAGATCGCTGGTCTTCTCGATATGTGTCATCGATTTAAGCGCCCCGACCTCCTCAACGATATGCTGCCCTTTCAGTGAAATCCGCTTCTCTGCTTTTCCCTTGGCCAGATCGCTTGCCAGGTAGCGGGGAAGGCGGTTGGCTGACATTTGCCTGCTGGCCAAGGCGTGGACGTAATACTTGATGAGATAGGGAGCAAATTCAGTGCCGCAGCCGACCTCGGCGCTGGCCAGATTTAGAATGTCGAGCATATGCGCCGGAACCCGGCTCTCGATCGGCTTGCGCTGTTTCTCCAGGACACACTTGACTGCCGGAGTCGATTGTTGGGGCAACACGCAAACCTGATCGCACTGCTCACAGACGCCGACCAAGACCTGCTTGACCAAGCCGCTGCCGTCACTGAACGGGACATCCCGCAGTTGATATGTGACCGTGACAAATGCCGCACATTTTTCACAGGCGGCTTTTTCTTGATCGCCGACTTTAAGAATATTCATACTCGCCACCTCAGATATGCACGCTGATAAAGATTGCGTCCGGTTCAAGGAAATACCACTTGATGTACCAGTTGCTCCCCATATGCTGAACCTTGACGGTATGCACCAGAACCTTTCGGTCGAAATGATGCGGGCTGCATCGATAGTCGCCGCCACGCGCTTTGGCGATTAGGTCCGCAACCTGCTCCGGTGTGACTGCGCCGATCGCCAACAGGTTTTTGATGTCGATGTTGCCGCGCTGCTCATGCTTGATTCGCCCATGGGTTAAGCAGTCGATCACCTCTGTTTTGGCTTGCTTGAAGCCCATCAGCTTCCCACTTCCATAAGTGTACGCTGATCTTCGTACAATGTCAATATCGACAACAAAAAGCCGTCCCTCAGCACTAAGCTGAAAAGCGGCTCAAAATCTACGCACAAAAGTTCCTGAGATCCCCCCATCCCATCCCCCTCAAATCTGTAATTTCAAGCAGTTGCCAAGTTATAGTGGTCTCCGACCACAGCTGGCAACCTGTACAGACCTAAGAGACATGTTTGCCGTAACAGGCTTTTTCAGAATAAGTAGCTTTCCCCTTTCAGACCGGGCTCTCCGGAAAATCCCAACCATATTTATCCAGATCGATCCGCGATTTCTGATCAAAAAGGAGCCCTTCGGCTTCGAGCAGATCGTGCTGCAGGATATTCCCTTCGCCATCTGTTCGGGAACTGACTTTCCCTTGGCTGTTAATGACTCGCTGCCAGGGAACATCGCTGCCTGTCGGCAGGGCCGCCAGGGCAAAAGCGACGGTGCGCGCGGTACAGCCGATGAGCTGACCGATCCGTCCATAACTGGTCACGTATCCGGGCGGAATCTGTCGGACCAGAGCATAGATGCCTTGATAAAGCGGACTGGTTGTTTTCTGGGGCATGCAACTTTCTCACTGGCAATCAAACGGAATGAATAGAAGCAGGGTTGCATACTTGAAGATCCGCGGCGAGTCATTTCGTCGGCAGAATAATTCGGGGGTAAGAAACTGTACAGATGCCGATGTTATAATCTGTCGGGTTGCAAGAGGGTCGTCTGAATTCGACAAGAGTCGAAGCGAGTTGAGGAGGGGGAACAGATGTTTTCTGGATATCTTAATTGGCGAGTTGGATCGCCACCGGCAAACGCGGGAAAAATTGTCTGTCTGCTGTTGTGCTGCGTGCTATTAACAGCGCAGGCTCCTGCCGCTGAACCGATGCTGCCGCAGGTTTATACTGAACAGGTCGATGTCTCCGGGTGGCTGATGAGTGAAAAGCTCGACGGGGTGCGTGGCTACTGGGACGGCAAACAACTGTTGTCGAAAAACGGCAATCGTTTACATCCCCCGACAGAGTTTACCCGTGATCTGCCCGCTTTTCCGCTGGAAGGGGAACTCTGGGGTGGGCGCGGCAGCTTTGAGCGGACCGTGTCGATTATCAGGAAACAACAGCCCCATGACGGCTGGCTGCAGCTCAAGTTTGCCATCTTCGATGTACCGGAAGCAGCCGGCGGATTTACCGAGCGGATCGAACAAGCGCGTGTCTGGTTTGTCGCCCATTCAGCAGATTATGCTTTTGTCGTCCCGCAAATCCCGGTTTGTGATCAGGCACAACTGCAGCGGGAATTGCAACGGATCGAGGAACTCGGCGGCGAGGGGTTGATCGTTCGCAAGCCGGATGCTCTCTACACCACCGGGCGCAGTACGGAAATTCTCAAGGTCAAAAACTATCAGGATGCCGAGGCGACGGTGGTGGCGCATCTGCCCGGAAAAGGAAGAAACGAGGGGCGGCTCGGCTCTCTGCTGGTGGCGCTTGAAGACGGCACGCAATTCAAAATCGGCACTGGTTTCAGCGATGCTGAACGGGAATCGCCACCGGCGGTCGGTGCCCTGATTACTTTCAAATATTACGGGAAATACCAGTCCGGGATTCCCAAATTCCCGTCGTTTAAGCGCATCCGGCGGGACCAGGGACTCTAGAAGTTCGACAGACTCTTTGCTCCGAACTCAGCTCACCCCAACTTCGCCCCATTTTGCACCAGTCGTTCTGGAACCGCCAGCACCACCGAGCGGTTCTCCTGGTAAAAACCGGTGGAAGGGGTCAAGGAAGGGGTCAAGGGGTCAAGGAAGGGGTCAAATCTTCTATTGGCTTTTGCCGCTTGTTCCGCACAGCATCAGCGTTGATCTTCAGAAACACGCCCCTGATCAGATTGCCGGCATGCAGATCAGGGAAGATCTAAGTACAGAGTGACCTGAAAAGCCATTTTTGAATCCATCGACGAAGACACAGATAAACAATCAATAGAGGTATTGATGCAAAATCTCCTCAAGCTTGCCGCTCTCTTTGACCTGATCGAACGCGGCCTGCAGTTGGCTGACGATTTTGTCATCCGTCTTCTTATTGAGGGCAAAATAATAGTCAGACTGCTGCAGGAAAAGGACCTCTTCAAAATCGTCCGGGTTATAGCCCTGGTCCTTGAAAAACCAGCGGGTCGCGATCTGCCCATAGGCCAGCAGGTCAATCCGCTTGTTGTGCAGCATTTTAACCATGTAGCTGCCCTTGTTGTAACGGTAAAGCCGCGCCTTGTTCACTCCCTGTTCCAGCAGCATCTGCTCACCCACATCGTGCAACACCACCCCGACGCGTAGTTTTCTCTCATTGATATCTCTGATGGAGTCAATTTTCAGGTTCGCATCTTTTCTGGCAAAGAGGACAAACCTGGATTTCAGAATGGGCCCCACCCACTTAAACAGCTTTTCTCGTGCCTCGGTGCGCGTGGCCGAATAGAGCAGGACATTCTGCTTATTAACCGCCAAATTGTAGGCCCTGGCCCAAGGCAAGAAGCCGATATCGGCTCGGGTTTGCTTTGAGCCAGCCAATTTGAGCATCTCGATGAGTGTGTCGGTGGCAATGCCATGGCGTTTTTCGTCTGTAGTGAAATTGAAAGGCGGGTATTCTTCGGTGACGATTATCAGATCATCGAGGGTCTGAGCCGGCAGGCTGGTCGTCATGCAGAGAAAAAGAACCGTAAAGAGCAGTTTTTTCATGCAACCTCCTGTTTTTATAGCAGGGTCATGGCACAGATCGATGTTTCCGGCTGGCTGATGATCTGTTGGCCGAGCAGGGGCAGCTCGGCGGCATCATCTTCCTTGATGAAATCGCCGAAGCGGGATTGACGCGCAGAATCCGACCCTTTCCGTCACAGACAAACAGCCCGTCGGATGAAGAATCGATGATCGCATCATGTTCCCAGGTCAGTTCCTGGATCGTTCGGTTCATTTCCTCTCCTTGCCCTTCTACTTCTTACGGGGCACGTCGAACGCAAGAAGATTTGCCGCCAGTCGCTTTGCTCTCAAGTATCAATCTCCAGCGCCAAAGTGGCGCTGGAGATGACCGCAGAGCATCTGCTCGTATTCGGCATCGCGATCTTCCTGGTAGACCATTGATGAGGCAATTTCACTGGCCAGGATCGCCGCCTGGTATTTGAGCGGCAGCTTGCCGATCCGCTTTCGATAGTGCGGAGTTTCTCGCAAAATCCGTGGCAGGTGAGCCAGCAAAGCCCGCCGATAGAGCGGCTTGGTCCCCAGCTCCGGGCGCTTCTGGAAATAGTCGAAAAGCCGTGCGTAGTGGGCGTTGATCTCCTTCGATAGGGCCGCGGAAATATCGGTATAGCTGCGGCTGCCGGCCAGTTCCTGATAGCGGCGGAAGATCAGGTGCGCTTCATCGGCGGCGCGTTTTTCCAGGATTTCCAGCACATCGCCGACATAACGGTCTTTGTTGGCGAAAAACTCCTTTTCGCTCAGCAGCAGGTTGGCGATGATCTCGTATGAGGATGAGATAACCCCGCACTTGTTGGCCGAGGCATCGCGCATGATCACGACCCCGGCCTGCTGCAGCAGATCGCGCGCTTCGGGGGTGATAAAGGAGTTGGCACCTTCGACAATCGCACGGGCGCTCGGTTTGCCTTCGACCAGAAACTGCTGCCAGTTACCGGTATGGATCGTCTCGGGGCGGCCGCCGGCCGGGATGAACAGGTCGGCCTCGACGTCGAAGATCAGGTTGTTGAAAAGCCGGTAAAATTCGTCGACGGTGATCCATTCCTCGATCAGCTCATCGCCCTGCCGCGTGATCTTGCGATAGAGCTCACGCAAGCCTTCGCGCTTGGTCTGGCTGCGGAAAATCATCATCCCGCCGTCATGCAGCGCCTGCGGGTCGTAGCGGTCGATGTCGCTTTTCAGCACCACCTGCTGCAGCGCTTTTCGGTCGGCACCTGCCGGATCGAACAGGGCGCCGGTGCCGTCGAGAATCAGCCGGAACTGCACTTGTGGACAACGTTCCAGCAGTAGTCGCAGGGCGTTGCCGGCGACATCGCCGCCCGGACCGCCGGTCAGTTTGACGCTGAAGGGATCCTTGCGCGCATCGATACCGAGTTGCTGCAGGGTGATTTCGGAAAAGCTGATGACGCCGGTCGAAGTGACGCCGTACTCTTTGTGGTTGATGCCAAACTGCTTGCTGGAGATCACGCCAGGGCCGAGCAGATAACCGCGCTTCTTGGAGATGCGCGCGATCAGTTCGACCATCTCGTCATGCATGTTCTCATCGGGACCGAGTTCGATCGGTTCATCCTCGCCGTAGTAATCGACCACCCGCGGATCGCTGGCGGTGCCGTCGCTGGTGATAAAGATATCGAGAAAGGCTTGGATGAAGCCGTATTGCAGCTTGTACAGCCTGCGGGTGACGGTCTCCGGGTTGTCGAGATCGGCGGCATCGAGAGAAACCACCATCTTGGAACCGCCTTCGTAGATATCCTTATTCTTCAGGTGCTGGGTGTGGGCCAGCACATAGTTCTCGCGAAACAGGGTGTTAGCGCTGGTGATGTAATCGTCGCGGTTTTTCGCCAGTACCGTCCGCCAGCCACCGCGGGCGATATCGGAGAAGCCGATGTGATAGCCGCAGCCGTGTCGGCCGAAGAAGAAGGTGACCCGAAAGGGGCGTTCCGGCGGCAGGTCGGAGGTGAATTCGCTGCCAAGTTCGTCGAGATAGTTCGGATCGATGCGGAACGCCAAAGCGTGCTTTTCGGCGACGAAGAAATTGGTCTTCAGGGTGTGGGTGATAAACAACAGGCAGCAGCGGAAGACCGTGCGACGAATGTCGTCAAGATAGGCATGGCCGGTGTTGTAGGCGTTGATCGCTTGGTTTAACTTTGCCAGCTCGCATTCATAGTTTTCCGTCCGCCCGGGCAGTTGCGGCTCGAAGCGGAGCCGGAACAGGGCGACCAGCCGCAGCGTCATCTCGATATCGGAATTGAAAGCCGCTTCGACCTCCTGATAACTGAAGCGGTCCGGCTGGTTGTGTGCCAAGGTGGTGTGGCAGAAGCTGGCAAAAGCATTGACCAACGAGGCATCGATGCCGGTCAGATGGCCATCGACGACCAGCCGGTAGGTCTCTGCTGCGGTTGAAAGAATCTGGGTGTTGAATAGTTCGTGCGCCAGTTGGTTGTAGAGAAAGCCGTGCTTGGCGAACAGTTCTTTGCCTTCTTCACACAGGTAGAAGGTGCCGAGAAAGTAGGGGTGCAGGCCGTTATGGATGGTCAGGCAGTAGGCGCGCTTGATCCCGAGACCAAGGCGATTGTAAACCTCCATCACCTGCTGCAGAAAATCGAGTTGCGGGGGATTGCCGGCCGCGAAGAGGATGCGGTACTCCGGCTTGTCGAGGATCTCCTCCGCCGGTTCGGTATCGAAATAGACCCCGCCGTTGGCGACCGCCTGATGATACAGCCAGATGATCTGCGCCACCCGGCGCGCCGGAGAGTGACGCACGTAGGCCTCGTTGTTGATCCAGAGCAGGCGCAGCTCTTTATCAAACCTGGAAAAATCGTATTGTGGATAGTGTTTTTTGAGCGCGGTGCGGATTTCGCGTTGCAGCCGCTTGGGAATGCGTGGCTCTTCGGCGTCCAACACCTCTTCGGCACTGCGCCGGTCGAACTCGAAGCGCTGCAGCTCCAGTTCTTCGCCGATGCCGGGCACCGGGGCATAGGAATGGGTGAACTGGGCGTAGGAAATTTCCCGTTCGCGCAGCAGCCGCAAGGTGCGATAAAGAGAGCCCGGCTGATTCAGCCGGGCCAGGATCAAGGTTTTCGGGGTGTCGGTTAACACCAGACGTTTATTGCGTTTGAGGTAGGGCAGCTGAATCGCCAGTGAACCGATCGCCTCTGCCTCATCATGCATGGTCACCGACAGGTAGGGATGCATCTTTTCCTGCAGCCATTGCAGGTTGGCTCCCGCATCGAGACAACGGGAGGTAATCGATTTTGAAACCTGGCGGAACCAGCGAATTTTTTCTGCCTCGGTCATTGGATATCCTCTTTGATATCAGAGAGTCAGGGGGCGGACAGGGGGGAAACGGTAGGAAGACTCATCAGTGTCTGCCTCGAGCGCACGAGCTGGCGAGCTGTTCTGCTACAGAATCGATGTGCCGAATCCGCGTTGGCGCAGTCGACCAGTTCGGCGGATGAGGAAACGATACTTGTGTCATGCCCTCAGATCAATTCCTGGATCGTCCTGTTCATTCCCCCTGCTTTTGCCCCTAAGTAGCGTTCCTAGTGCGACATCAGCACCGGCACGGTCATGTACTCGAGCAGGTAGCGACCCACTTCGCCGAGGGTCTGGTGGCCGCGGCGGTATTGAGCGAAGGCTCCCAGAACCAGCAGGTCGATCCCTTCATCGGCACAGCGGTTGAGCAGCATGTCGCCGACGCTCAAGCCTCCGGTGACATGTTTTTCACAAGAGAGCGGCAGCTCATAACGGGCCAGGTGGGCGCAGATATCGGCATCGTGGGCCTCGTAGGCCTCATCGCCATGCTGCCCCTGGATAGTCATCACCTGGACATGCTCGGCTTTGCGCAGCAGCGGCATGGCATCGTGCAACGTACGGGAAGATTCCGGGCCGCCGCGCCAGGCGAGCATCACTTGCTTGCCGAAATTCTTGAAGTCACCCGCGTAAGGCACCACCAACACTGGCCGGCCGGAACCGAGCACCGCTTTTTCCGGCAGGTTGTGTGGCGTTGCACGATCTGGAGTATCGAAATCGGTTTGACTGACCACCAGCAGGTCGCGGTAGTGCGCGTGCAGGTTGAGGGCATGCGGCAGGTCGAGGCCGCTTTCAACACTGTCGATACAGATCCATTCCGATTCCAGCCCGGTCTCGCTGAGCGCCTGCTCGAATTGCTCTTTGGCAAAATCGGCCTGCTGCAGCGGATCGACATGATGCGATGCGTAATAGGGGTGCGGTATAATATAGATCCCGGTCAGCCGGGAGTTCTGCCGTTTAGCCAGTTGGATAGCGACTTGCAGGCGTGATTTGCAGGTTGGACGATTATCGATATGGACCAGGATGTCTTTGAGATTCATTTTTCGCTCCCTGATGTGCCTCTTTGTTGAACCTGTAAGGCGGGCATTGCCCGTCGGAAAACTTCGCAGAATGGCGGCCACTGGCCGCCCTACTTTTAGTGCTTTTTGCCCAAATAAGCTTCCTGCACCTTTTCCGATGCCAGCAACTCTTCCGAAGTGCCGGAGAAAACGATCTTGCCGACATCGAGGACGTAGCCGCGGTCAGCCAGTTTCAAGGCAGCCTTGGCGTTCTGTTCGACCAGCAGCACGGTCACGCCTTTTTCGGCAATTTCCTTGATTTGTTTGAAGATCGCCTTGACCAGAATCGGTGCGATGCCGAGGGAGGGTTCGTCGAGCAGCAACATCTCCGGTTTACTCATCAGTGAGCGGCCGATGGCCAGCATCTGTTGCTCCCCGCCGGACAGGGTGCCAGCCAGCTGCTTGCGTCGTTCTTTGAGGCGCGGAAACAGCTGGTAAACCCAGTCAAGCACTTCGCGATCCATTTTGCTTTGCGAGAAGGCCCCGAGCATCAGGTTCTCTTCAACAGTGAGGATGCCGAATACCCGACGTCCTTCCGGTGAATGACTGATCCCCAGCTTGACGATCTTGTGCGCAGGAAGTTTGGTCAGCTCCTGCCCCTTGAATGTGATCGATCCCGCCTTGGCTTTGAGCAACTGGCTGATGGTGCGCATGGTGGTGGTTTTTCCCGCCCCGTTGGCCCCGAGGATGGTGACGATCTCACCTTTGCGGACGTCGAGGGAGATCCCTTTGATGGCCGCAATGCTGCCGTAAGAGACTTCGAGGTCTTTGATTTCAAACAGGATATCATTACTCATCGTCATCATCCTCACTTCCCAGGTAGGCCTCGATGACGGCCGGATTTTTCTGGATTTCCTCGGGGGTCCCCTCCGCGATCTTCTTGCCGAAGTTGATCACCGTCAAGTAGTCGGTGACTTCCATGACCATGTCCATGTCGTGCTCGATCAGCAACACCGTGACCTCTTTATCGCGAATCTTGAAGATGGTCTCCAGCAGTCCCAGGGTCTCCTTGTCATTGAGGCCCGCGGCCGGTTCGTCGAGGATCAGCAGGGTTGGGTTGACCGCCATCGCGCGGGCCATCTCCACCCGACGCTGAATGCCGTAGGGCAGCGAGCCGACCGGCGTGGCGGCATACTGGCTGAGGCTGAAAAACTCGAGCTGTTCCTCAACCTTCTGCCAGTTTTCCAGCTCGTCCCTTTTCGATCCGGGAGTGTGGAAGATGCCGTGCCAGAGCTGCTGTTTGCTCTTGATGTGGCGACCGCTCATGATGTTTTCAGCGACCGACATCTGGCTGAACAGGCGGATGGTCTGGAAGGTGCGGACGATACCGCGGTCGACAATCTGGTAGGGGGTCAGGCCGCGGATCTCTTCGCCGCGCCAGTTAACCGAGCCTTCTTCCGACTTGTAGATGCCGGTGATGCAGTTGAAGACCGTGGTCTTGCCGGCACCGTTGGGGCCGATGATGCCGTAGATCTGGCCGGACGGGACCTTGAAACTCAGGGCATCGACGGCGGTCAGACCGCCAAAGCGCTTGGTGACGTCGGTCAGTATCAGTTCATTATGCGCCATGGCTGTTTTCCTTGATCAAGAACTTGGGGATCTTGCCGAAGGTCGCCGGCCAGATTCCGCGCGGCCGCAGGATCATCGCCGCGATCATCGCGAAACCGAAGATGAAGAAGCGCCAGGTGGCGAACTCGCGGAAGATCTCCGGCAGTACGAACATCACAAACACCCCGATCAGCACGCCCGGTACCGAGGATCCACCGACGATGACGATACTGAAAAAGAGCACCGACTGCATAAAGTCGAATGCTTCGGGGCTGACTGCCGAGTACTGGGTGGCGAAGACCGTTCCGGCCAACCCGGCAATTCCGGCGCTCAGGGCGAAAGCGAAGATCTTGTAGATGCGAGTGTTGATGCCGATACTCTCCGC
>WTCI01000174.1 GCA_013138655.1 Desulfuromonadaceae bacterium
GAAGTTATCACCACTAAACCCTGTGCTACCAGTCACGATCTTTCACTCGCTTACAGTCCCGGGGTTGCCGAACCCTGTCTGGAAATCGAAAAAAACCCGAATGATGCCTATAAATATACCGCGAAAGGAAACCTGGTTGCAGTTGTTTCCAACGGCACTGCGGTCCTCGGCCTTGGTGATATCGGCGCACTGGCCGGCAAACCGGTCATGGAAGGAAAAGGTGTTCTGTTCAAAAGTTTTGCCGATGTTGACGTTTTTGATATCGAACTGAACACCAAGGATTCTGATGAACTGATTCGCACCGTTAAACTGCTGGAACCTACTTTTGGCGGAATCAACCTGGAAGACATCAAAGGCCCGGAATGCTTCTATATCGAGGAGAAGCTCAAAGAGATTATGGACATCCCGGTCTTCCATGACGATCAACATGGGACGGCAATTATTTCGGCCGCGGGAATGCTGAACGCCCTGGAAATTATCGGGAAGGATGTTACGAAGGCAAAAATCGTTGTCAATGGTGCCGGTGCCGCCGGTATTGCATGTGCCAACCTCGCCATCACCATGGGGATCGATAAAAACAATGTCATCCTCTGTGACACGAAAGGCGTCATTTACAAAGGCAGAACAGTCGGGATGAACGAGTACAAGGAACGTCTGGCAGCGGACACAGAGGCCAGAACCCTTGCCGATGCAATGGTTGGTGCCGATATTTTCTTCGGCGTCTCGGTCAAAGGCGCACTGTCTTCTGAAATGCTCAAATCGATGGCGAAAGATCCGATCGTCTTCGCCATGGCCAACCCGGATCCGGAAATTACTCCGCCGGAAGCCAAGGCGGTCCGTGATGATGTTATTATCGGAACAGGTCGCTCCGACTATGTCAACCAGGTCAACAATGTCCTTTGTTTTCCCTTCCTGTTCCGTGGTGCCCTCGATGTTCATGCCAGCGCCATCAACAATGAAATGAAGCTTGCAGCGGTAAAAGCTCTGGCTGACCTGGCCAAACTTGATGTTCCCGACTCCGTGCGTAAAGCCTACGCCGGGGAGGATATTCAATTCGGCCGTGAATATATTATCCCGAAACCCTTCGATCCACGCGTTCTGCTTCATGTTGCCCCGGCTGTTGCCCAGGCTGCAATGGATTCAGGGGTTGCCCGCCGCCCGATCCCGGATATGCAGAAGTACCGCGAATCACTTGAAGCACTGCAGAGTCGCTCCAAGGAAGTCATGCGGACCCTGATCAATAAAGCGAAAGCAAATCCGAAGCGGATCGTCTTCCCTGAAGGGGAAGAAGACAAAATTCTGCGGGCGGCACAAATTATCATCAAAGAGAATATTGCCACACCGATTCTGCTTGGACATGAAGATGAAATCCGTAGACGGATTGCTGATCTCAATCTGAATCTTGGTGATGTTGAAATTATCGACCCGACAGCCTTTGATAAACGTAAAGAATATATCGATACGATGTTCGAACTGCGCCAGCGTAAAGGTGTCACTCGTGCCGGGGCCAAGCGGTTGATGAAAACCAACAACAACTTTTTCGGGGCAATGATGGTCCAACAGGGCGATGCCGACACCATGCTCTCAGGTATCAACCAACACTACCCGGAAACCATCAAGCCTTCTTTGGAAATCATCGGCAAGCAGGACAAGCTCTCTAAAGTTCATGGCATGTACATGATGGTTTTCAAGAAAAAGGTTGTCTTTATTGCTGATGCCACCGTGGCAATCGATCCGACAGCGGAAGAATTGGCAGAAACCGCTATTCTGGTTGCTGAAAAAGTCCGTCAATTTAATATTGAGCCGAAGGTGGCCATGCTTTCTTTTTCCAACTTCGGGAGTACCATCCATCCGTTGACCCTGAAAGTCAAAAAAGCCACCGCCCTGGTCAAACAACAGGCCCCTGATCTGGTTGTTGATGGTGAAATTCAGGCTAACGTTGCCCTTGATCCGGAGCTGACAGAAGTTCAATACCCCTTCTCAATGTTGAAAGGTGACGCTAACGTTTTTATTTTCCCGGATCTTCAGTCCGGCAATATCAGTTATAAACTGCTCAACAAGCTAGGCGGTGCTGAAGCGGTCGGTCCGATCCTGGTGGGAATGAAAAAACCGGTACACGTACTGCAACGGGGTGATGACGTTGCTGATATCGTTAACATGGCAGCAGTTGCCGTCGTTGACGCACAGGAAGCAGGCAGCTAAGTCTAAAACTTCACTAATCAAGTTACGCCAAGCGGGAGCTTCCATGGAGGAAGCTCCCGCTTTTTTATGCGATCAACTTCCAATCACGTTTTATAATTGCTAGGATACAGTGTCACTGAACAGTAATTTTTGTCCGCTTGTAAATAATGGATTCGAAAAAAGTCGGAAAATGCCTTTTTCTGTCATTCCCGCGCAGGCGGGAATCCAGAGTCTTAAAATGTCCAGTTGAAAGAGAATCGCTATGAAATACTGCAGCACCCGCGGCAAAATACATGGATTAAGTTTCACCGAAACTGTCATGATGGGCCTGGCCGATGATGGAGGACTCCTCCTCCCTGAAAAAATCCCTGTGTTATCAAAAGACGAGTTGCAAAAACTCAGCGAACTTCCCTACCCTGAGCTTGCCTTTCAGGTCATTTCCAGATATGCCACCGACATACCGGCAAAAGACTTAAAAGAGCTCATCAATCGCTCTTATGCCAGCTTTGAAGATCCGCAAATTACTCCGGTTGTGAAACAGGATGATCTGTATATTCTGGAGCTGTTTCACGGCCCGACTCTCGCGTTTAAAGATGTTGCTCTTCAGTTTCTCGGCAATCTATTCGAATATTTTCTACTCAAAAGCGGTCAGCGAATGAACATTATCGGCGCGACCAGCGGCGATACCGGTAGTGCGGCAATTTATGGTGTGCGCGGCAAGAAAAACATTAATATTTTCATACTCCATCCACAAGGACGGGTTTCGCCGATCCAGGAACTGCAGATGACAACAGTTCTGGATGACAATGTTTTCAACCTTGCGGTCGAAGGCAGCTTTGATGATGCGCAATCGATTGTCAAAGAGATTTTCGGAGATCTCGACTTTAAGGAGCTTCATGCCCTTGGCGCGGTCAATTCCATCAACTGGGCACGGATCCTGGCCCAGGTCGTCTACTATTTCTACGCCTGGTTCAGAGTCAAGAGGGAGACCGACTGCAGCGGAATCGAGGTTTCGGTTCCCACTGGAAATTTCGGCGATATCTTTGCCGGGTATATCGCCAAACAAATGGGCGTTCCGATCAGTCGTCTGATTTTAGCGACCAATTCCAATAACATTCTCAGTCGTTTTATCAACGATGGGGACTATTCGACAGCAGATGTTCACCATTCTCTCTCCCCCTCAATGGATATTCAGATTGCCAGTAATTTTGAGCGTTTCCTCTACTACCTATACGATTGTGATGCTGAAAAAGTTGTACAAGCTATGGACAAATTTTACACAGACGGCAAACTCGGTTTTACGGACACACAAAAGGAACGTGTCAAAAAAGAATTTGCTTCTTCCTCAGTCGATGACAATGAAACAATCGAGACCATCCGTACCTTCTATAAAAAAACCGGATATACTCTCGATCCGCATACGGCAGTCGGTGTTGCGGCTGGAGAAAGAGTCAGGAACACAGCTTATCCACTGGTTTGCCTTGCCACAGCGCACCCGGCAAAATTTGGCGATGCGGTTAAAAAAGCGATCGGTTCCGACCCGGATCTTCCCCCCGCATTTATCGGATTAGCGTCCCGCGAAAAGAAAGTTGTCACCATTCCCGCGGACATGGAACGGGTTAAAAAGTTCATTTCGGAGAATGCTATCTGAACTTGTCATGCTTCGATTGTAATCCTGTCAGATCCTGATAGAGTCTTTCGCTAAAGTTTTAATCTTCCGTGTGAAGATTTCAGTGTGAAAATCGAAAATACCACTTAAATACATTCACCCGTAAGGAGGACAGAGATGGAGATGAAGATAGGAGAAATTTCTGCAGACAAGTTGATTGAACTGGTACAAAGTTACGGATTGCCGATTGTCTGGGCAATCGTCATTTTTATCGTCGGTCGAATTATTGCACGCATGATTTCAAATGGCGTCGCAAAGGTGATGACCAAGAGCAATGTTGACGAAACTCTGGTCAAATTCGCTAAAAGCATGGTCTATGTTGCCTTGATGATTTTTGTCAGTCTGGCGGCAATTGGGAAGTTGGGTATTGAAACAATGTCCTTCGCCGCAATTCTTGCAGCAGCAGGCCTGGCCATCGGACTCTCATTGCAAGGCACCCTGGGGAACTTTGCCGCAGGATTCATGCTGATCCTGTTCCGCCCTTTCAAGGTCGGTGATTTTGTTGAGGCAGGCGGTGTTACCGGTGTCGTTGAAGAAGTTCAGATTTTCAGCACGAAAATGAAATCCCTCGACAATAAGGAAATCATCGTTCCGAACGGCCAGATTGTGGGCAGCACCATTGTCAACTACTCCACCAAGGAGACCCGCCGGGTCGATCTGGTTTTCGGCGTCGGCTACAATGACGATCTGAAAAAAGTCCGTGCTGTTCTCGAAGATATTCTCAACAGCGACGAGCGGATATTGAAAAACCCGGCTCCGACCATAGGGGTTTTGGAACTCGCTGACAACAGTGTCAACTTTGCTGTACGCCCATGGGTCAAGAGTGACGACTACTGGCCGGTTCTGTTCGACACTCAGGAAACTGTTAAATTGCGCTTTGATGTAGAGGGAATATCGATTCCTTATCCACAACAGGATGTGCATATAGTTAACAAAACTGCCGCATAAATCATCTCATAATAGGCGTCGGTAAAAACCGGCGCCTCTCCCTCCCCACAAAAAACCGCATACAGTATACATCTTTACGTGTCTTCTCATCTTTCATGAAAACATGAAAACATCCAGATAACCAAGATGTTACAAACTCAGAAAGAGCTTGAAATACACCTCCAGCCTTGTTATATACAGCATTCATGTATGTTGTCAGAGTTCTCAGGGATCTCCCTCGTTCCTCGTTAGAACTTTGCTATCTGTTATTAAACGTTCGTAGCCATGCTGATATTCATTATATGGCCCTTCCACAAAGAATCAGGAGGCAAAATGCAAAAGCAATCGGTAACCTATCTGTCCACACTGCTTGCAGTCCTTTTTTGCGGGCTGATGATCTTCGCAGGCAGCGCACTCGCTGAAACGGTATTGAGTGTCGATGATTGTGCCAAGTGTCATGAGCTTCAACCACGCGAAATTGATGAGGCTGGAGCCGCGCACAAAGATGCAATCGACTGCCTGGAGTGCCATACCGGACACCGTCCCAGCAGTCCCGCCAATATCCCGGCCTGCAGCGTGTGTCACTCAGGAACCACGCACTATGAGCTGACAAACTGCATGATCTGTCACAATCCACACCAGCCGATGCGGATTGTTCTCGAAGGTGACCTGAAAGCTGAATGTTTAACCTGCCACACCGAGCAAAACGAACAACTGGTTGCAAATCCGAGCGCACACACCGATGTTGCCTGTAACTTCTGTCATGCAGATACCCACGGGGCAATTCCGCAGTGCTCCGTCTGCCACGAACCCCACTCTGAGCAAATGGTTCAGGATGATTGTGCCACCTGTCACGAGGTTCACCAGCCAATGCTTCTCAATTATTCGGACAGCACGCAAAACATTCTCTGCGCTGCATGTCACGAAGATGCCAATGACCAGCTTATGGCCAGCAAAACCCTGCATCACGATGTCACTTGCGTAACCTGCCACGCCGACACACACAAAACAGTTCCTCTGTGTAGCGATTGTCATGATCTGCCTCACGCAGCAGGAATACATGCCAAGTTCCCGGAATGCGGCAGCTGCCACAACACTGCTCATGATCTGAACAATTTTTAGCGATTGAATTCTGTTCATCCGGAGTTTCCGGATGAACAGAATGAATTTCCGCATGGGAAGCTAAACAACTCAACAGGATAGACAAATGAGCAACCACATACAGACAAAAAGCCTGATCACTATCAGCATGATGGTACTTATTGCGGCAACCCTGCTGGTTGCCGGGACGGCTTCAGCCCAGCAAACGGCGATGCGGGACAATTTACCCGCAATCGATGCGTCACTCTATGCAGCGGAGCCAATACCACTGAGGGTAGACCAGTGTGGTCAGTGCCACACTCGGCATTTCCGTGACCTGAAACAATCTGGCGGTAAACACCAGTTTGACTGCCGTGAATGTCATGAAGTCTTCCATGCTTATAATCCACAGAGAAATAACTACGCGGAAATCATGCCTCTATGTGCCACTTGTCACGGTCAGCCGCATGGGGATAAACATGTTGAATGTATCAACTGCCATGAAAACCCGCATGCACCCAAACGTGTCCCGATGACCCACATGTTGGAGGGGATCTGTTCTGACTGCCACGGACCGGAGGCAACTGAATTACAGAAATTCCCCAGCAAGCACACAGAACAGGCATGTAACAGTTGCCACCACAGCCGACACGGCTATATTCCTGTGTGTGCAGAATGTCACGAACCACATTTTGCAACCCAAGCCGAGGCCACCTGCATGCAATGTCACCCGGTGCATCAACCGCGGACAATTGCCTTGGCAGCCGATGTTGATTTGCAAACCTGTGATGCCTGCCACGCAGATATTTACGCCACCTGGGACGGGACACCAAGTAAACACGGTGAGGTCAGTTGTGCAGAATGTCATACGGAACACGGGCTGATACCTGCCTGCAGTAACTGCCACGAGACTCCTGCAACACATAACGAAAAACTCATGGCGATGTTCCCGAACTGTCTCGATTGTCACCTGGACGTTCATGATCTGCCAGTGAAAAAGTGATCATAACAAAATCCTGATCGCTGTTAATATGCGGCCTCATCAATAACGATGAGGCCGTTTTTTTTATCCGAAGTGAATGTTTTTGAGCGCCATCAGTTACACGCCGCTTTTCAACGTTGATGCATTCGCAAAAAGTCATGAGATGGCGTCGCAAAAAGTTAAAACCAACGCAAAAAGGCCCTCGACTGAATGTCGAGAGCCTTTTTTGCTGTTACGCGAAGAAGTAGCTCAGCAGTCAAAATAAAGTGCAAATTCTTCCGGGCAGGGACGCATACGAACGGGGTCAACTTCTGCTTCTCGCTTGTAGCTAATCCACATTTCAACGACATCTTCAGTAAAGACATCGCCCTTGAGCAGGAAGTCGTGATCGTTTTCCAGATTTACCAAAGCGTCTTCCAGTGAAGAAGCAACGGTTGGGATATCTTCTAATTCTTCAGGAGAAAGACCGTAGATATCCTTATCGAGCGGTTGACCCGGATCAATCTTGTT
>WTCI01000007.1 GCA_013138655.1 Desulfuromonadaceae bacterium
ACTACCTGCCGGGACCGGATGATATCTATATCTCTCCGTCGCAGATACGGAGATTCAGCTTGCGCACCGGTGATACGGTTGCCGGCCAGATTCGTCCACCGAAAGAGGGGGAGCGTTATTTTGCTCTGTTGAAGGTTGCAGAAGTTAATTTCGAAGATCCGTCGAAGATCCGGGAAAAAACCTTCTCTGACAATCTGACGCCACTCTACCCGGATCAGCAACTGCTGCTGGAGACCACATCTGACAACCACGCCATGCGTATCGTAGATTTGGTTTCGCCGATCGGAAAGGGCCAGCGGGGACTGATTGTTGCTTCGCCGCGGACCGGTAAAACGGTGTTGCTGCAGAATATCGCCAATTCTATTTCAGAAAATCATCCGGAAGCCTATCTGATCGTTCTGCTGATCGATGAACGTCCGGAAGAGGTCACCGACATGCAGCGCAGTGTCAACGGTGAGGTTATCTCTTCGACTTTCGACGAACCGGCCAATCGCCACGTACAGGTGGCAGAGATGGTTATCGAGAAGGCCCGTCGTCTGGTCGAGCACAAGCGTGACGTGGTCATCCTGCTCGATTCACTCACCCGCCTGGCCCGTGCTTACAACACCATCATCCCGTCCAGCGGCAAGATTCTTTCCGGCGGTGTTGATGCCCACGCCCTGCACAAGCCGAAGCGCTTCTTCGGTGCGGCGCGGAATATCGAAGAGGGGGGCAGCCTGACGATTATCGCCACGGCACTGGTCGACACCGGCAGCAAGATGGACGAGGTTATCTTTGAGGAATTCAAGGGGACCGGCAACATGGAATTGCACCTTGACCGTCGCCTGGCTGATAAGCGAAGCTTCCCGGCAATCGACATCAACCGTTCCGGAACCCGGAAAGAGGACCTGCTGGTCGATGCCACCCAGTTGCAGCGCACCTGGCTGTTGCGCAAAGTCTTGTCGTCTATGAACACGGTGGATAGTATGGAGTTCCTGCTCGACAAACTGGCGGAAACCGAGACCAATCAAGAGTTTCTTGATTCGATGAACCGGTAGCGGTAGCGAAAATGCTTGCCTGCACTGGATAAAAATGTTATTAAGATAGTTTGTTTGTTGCTGATACCAGGCCTGTACAAAGCCAGGCCGCCAAGGAGAAAAAGATGAAAGAAGGAATCCATCCCAAGTATGAAGATATCTCTGTTCGCTGTGACTGTGGCAACACTTTCGAGACCCGCTCAACCCTCAGCGGTGAGATCCACACGGAAATCTGCTCCGCTTGCCATCCTTTCTATACCGGCAAGCAGAAGCTGATCGATACCGCGGGCCGGATTGAACGCTTCCGCAAAAAGTACGCCCAGAAGTAATCGGGTAAGAATGAGGCGGCCCGTTGGGGCCGCCTTTTTTCGTTTAAGGCAGACAATTCAATGCATGTCGAGCTGTTAATCCATACCCCGGATCCTGAGCAGGTGGTCGCTGCTGCGGCCCGTCTCTGCTACTCCAATTCTTCCATTGATGACCTGATGGTGAAGAGCCGCACTGATCGTCAGGAGTTTCTCGAAAAGATTCTGTCTCTCGGTCATCACTCAGTGCTGGAACATGCCAGTTTCTCTTTCGGGGTTGAAGGAATCAGTCGGGCCTGTTCTCACCAACTGGTGCGGCATCGACTCGCTTCCTATTCGCAGCAGAGCCAGCGTTACGTGTCGCACAAAACCCGTTTTTCCGCGGTGACTCCGGAAAGTATCGCCGCCAGACCGGAACTGAACCAGCGCTATCAGCAGTTGCTCGACGAGATCCACCAGTTTTACGGGGAAATGCTTGATGCCGATATTCCGGCCGAAGATGCCCGTTTTGTTTTACCGAATGCGGCGACGACCAAGATCATCGTGACCATGAACGGTCGCGAGCTGCGCCATTTCTTCGCCCTGCGCTGCTGTCGTCGCGCCCAGTGGGAAATTCAGGAAATGGCCAAGCGGATGCTCATGCTGGTCAAGCCGGTGGCGCCGACCCTGTTTGCCAAAGCCGGCCCCGGTTGTCTTTCCGGCCCCTGCCCGGAAGGGAAGATGACCTGCGGTCAGATTACGACAGTCCGAGAAGAATTCGCTACTTTTGGTTGAAAGATATCTATGTTCGCTAACCTTGAAGATGTTGTTGATCGTTTTCGCGAAGTCGAAGGATTGCTCTCCGATCCTGCGGTGATCTCCGATCAGAAACGTTACCGTGGACTGGCCAAGGAACACGCCGACCTCACCGAGGTGGTTACGGTGTACGGTCAGTACCAGCAGGCCTGCAGCGATATCGAGGGCAACCGTGAGCTGCTGCGGGACAGCGATCCAGAGATGAGGGAGTTGGCCAAGGCAGAGCTACCGGAACTGGAAGAGCTGCAGGGCCGGCTGGAAGAGCAGCTGAAGACCCTGCTGCTGCCGAAAGATCCCAATGATGACAAGAATATCATCCTGGAAATCCGTGCCGGGACCGGTGGCGATGAGGCGGCCCTGTTTGCCGCCGATCTGTTCCGCATGTATGCCCGCTATGCCGACCGTAACCGTTGGAAGGTTGAGATGATGAGTGCCTCGGAGACCGGCGGTGGTGGTTTCAAGGAAGTCGTCGCCCTGATCAGCGGTGAGCGGGTCTATTCCCGCCTTAAATTCGAAAGCGGCACCCATCGAGTTCAGCGGGTGCCCGATACCGAAACACAAGGGAGGATTCATACCTCAGCCTGCACCGTGGCGATCCTCCCCGAAGCAGAAGATGTCGATATCGACATCAGCCCGGCCGATCTGCGTATCGATCTCTACCGCGCCTCCGGTGCCGGTGGCCAGCACGTCAACAAGACTGAGTCCGCGGTGCGCCTGACCCACATTCCGACCGGAGTGGTGGTCGCCTGTCAGGATGAGTCCTCCCAGCATAAAAATAAAGCCAAAGCGATGAAGGTGCTCAAGTCCCGAATCTACGATCAGATGCTCGCTGAGCAGACGGCCGAGATGGCCGCTGATCGTAAGAACCAGGTTGGTAGTGGCGACCGCAGTGAACGGATTCGCACCTACAATTATCCGCAGGGACGTTGCACCGATCACCGCATCGGGCTGACCCTTTACAAACTCGACGCCATCATGCAGGGAGATGTGGACGAGATCATCGAAGCGTTGATCACCGATCAGCAGGCTGCGCAAATGAGCCGGCAGGAGTCGTGAGATTGAGTGAAACCTGGACCCTGTTGAAGCTGTTGCGTTGGACCACTGATTACTTTGCTGAAAAAGGTGTCGATAACCCACGTCTCGATGCGGAATTGTTGCTGGCGTATGTGCTGAAACTCGACCGGGTCGGGCTTTATCTTAATTTTGATCGGCCGTTGATTGACGAAGAACTAGACGCCATCCGTCCGCTGGTAAAGCGGCGCGGGCAGCGCGAGCCGTTGCAGTACCTTATTGGGAAGAGCGAATTCTGGTCCCTCGTGTTTGAGGTAACACCGGCGGTGCTGATCCCCCGTGCTGACACCGAAATCCTCGTTGAAGAGGCACTGGCACGCGCCGGAGGCGAAGGGAAACTGCTTGATGTCGGCACCGGCAGTGGCGCTATTGCGGTCAGCCTGGCAACAGAACTGCCGGGCTGGCAAGTGACCGGACTCGATATCTCCGCAGCAGCCTTGGCGGTCGCCGGGGGCAACGCAGAAAAGAATGGGGTTGCCGGGCGGGTTCGGTTTCTGCAGGGAGACCTTGCCGAACTCCCCCGACAGCAGTATGATCTGATCGTTTCAAATCCCCCCTATATTGCTCAGGCTGAGTGGGATTCCCTGATGCCGGAGGTCCGCTGCTTTGAACCGAAACAGGCACTGCTGGCAGGAAATGACGGCCTCGACTGCTATCAAAAGCTGGCGGACCAGGCCCCGAGTTGCCTCAAATCCGGGGGCTGGTTGCTGGTCGAGATCGGTTATCAGCAGGCAGCGGCAGTGCAGCGGATTTTTGCCGCTGCCGGTCTCGGGGAGCTTTTTGTCCGTGATGATTACGCCGGTCAGCCTCGTGTGGTTGGCGGTTGCTATAAAAAATAGAAAGTAGGAATAGTTGGAAAAGATAGTGATCAAAGGTGGGATGCCGCTCCGCGGGGAAGTGCAAGTCAGTGGTGCTAAAAATTCGGCGCTGCCGCTGTTATTTGCCACTCTGTTGGCTGACGGAATCAGTGAAATCCACAATATCCCCGAGCTGCGGGATATCAACACCGCCGTCAAGTTGCTCAGTGAGTTGGGAGCGGAAACTGCCCGTGAGGCCGATTCCGTCCGGGTGGACGCCCGGCAGATCCAGAGCATTGAGGCTTCTTACGACCTGGTGAAAACCATGCGCGCTTCGGTGCTGGTGCTTGGCCCGCTGCTGGCCCGTTGCGGTCACGCTCGGGTCAGTCTGCCCGGTGGATGTGCGATCGGGGCGCGGCCGATCAATCTGCATCTGAAGGGGTTGGAGGCCCTGGGGGCGACAATCACCCTCGATCATGGTTATGTCGAGGCGACTGTCGATACGTTGCGCGGGGCAAAAATCTATTTCGATATACCGACCGTTGGCGGCACTGAAAACCTGCTGATGGCTGCCAGTCTGGCTGAAGGGGAGACGGTCCTTGAAAACGCTGCCCGTGAGCCGGAGATCGTCCAGCTGGCCGAGGCCCTCAACAGCATGGGTGCTGAAATTGAAGGGGCCGGAACAGCGATTATCCGTATCCGGGGGGTGGAGAAACTTCAGCCACTCAACGTTCAGGTCATCCCCGACCGGATTGAAGCCGGAACCTTCATGATTGCTGCGGCGATTACCGGCGGTGATGTGCTGGTACATGGCGCGGTGCAGAAGCATCAGGAAGCGCTCATCAGTAAAATGATCGAGGCGGGGGTAAAAATTGCGCCGGAAGCGGACGGTCTGCGGGTAATCGGGCCGGAAAAACTGGCTCCCGTTGATATCCGCACCAGTGTCTTCCCCGGGTTTCCGACCGACATGCAGGCTCAGTTTATGGCCTTGATGACCAGGGCCGCCGGCACCAGCCGGATTTCTGAGACGGTCTTTGAAAACCGCTTCATGCATGTCTGTGAGCTGCAGCGGATGGGAGCCGATATCCAGATTGACGGGCACAGTGCCATCATTCGTGGTACCGAGCACTTAACGGGTGCACCAGTCATGGCCACTGACCTGCGTGCCAGTGCCTCGCTGATCCTGGCCGGTCTGGCGGCGGAGAATACCACCGAGGTGTCGCGGATCTACCACCTGGATCGTGGTTACGAAAAAATCGAAAAGAAACTGGCAGCGCTTGGTGCCCGCATCTGGCGTGAACAGGAGTAAACGATGAGTGACTGGATTACCTTCGCCCTGCCGAAGGGGCGGATTATGCAGGATTCGATGGAGCTGTTCGGCAAGATCGGCATTACCTGCCCGGAAATGGATGATAAAGGCAGCCGTAAGCTGGTTTTTGAGAACCCGGAGCAGAAGTTCCGTTTTATGGCGGTGCGGGCCACCGACGTGCCGACCTATGTCGAGTACGGTTGCGCTGACATCGGTGTCGTCGGCAAGGATACCCTGCTCGAGCAGGGGAAGGATCTCTATGAGCCGCTCGATCTCAAGTTCGGCTACTGCCGGCTGGTGGTTGCCGAGCCGAAAGAACTGCAGGAAGATGACGACCCTCTCAACTGGTCGAACATCCGCGTTGCCACCAAATACCCGAATATCACCGAACGTTATTTCGCTGCCAAGGGGGTACAGGTGGAACTGATCAAACTTTACGGATCGATTGAACTGGCCCCACTGGTTGGTTTGTCCGAACGGATTGTCGATCTGGTCTCGACCGGCGGAACCCTCAAGGCTAACGGTATGGTCGAAGTGGAAACCATTGCTGAAATTACCAGCCGCCTGATCGTTAACCGCGCCAGCTTGAAAACCAAGCACCAGCGGATCAGCGAGATTATCGACGGACTGGAACCATTGATCGGTGACGAGGTGCGGATCTCCCAGTAGGGGATCGCTGGAGGAGTGATCATGATGCGCATGTTGAAGTTTTCCGATCCCGGTTTTGACGCTGAGTTCCGCCGTATCGAGCAGCGAGCCGAAGCGGTTCCTGCAGAAATCGAAGAGACGGTCAAGGCGATTATCGCCGATGTCCGCCGGCGTGGCGATGCGGCGCTGTTTGAGCTGACCGCCAAGTTCGATCAGCTGGAGCTGAGTGCCGACACTCTCGAAGTGACCGAAGAGGAAATCGACGCGGCCATGGCCGGGGTGAGTGTCGCGGCGATGACTGCCTTGCAACTGGCCGCTGAGCGGATCGCCGACTATCACGCCAAGCAGAAGCAGGAAACCTGGCTCTCTACCGATGAGGATGATGTGCTGCTCGGGCAGCTGGTTCGTCCTCTCGATCGGGTCGGCATCTATGTGCCGGGCGGGAAGGCCAGCTATCCCTCATCGGTGCTGATGAACGCCGTGCCGGCCAAGGTTGCCGGAGTCAAAGAGGTGATCATGGTGGTGCCGATGCCGGGTGGCGAGATCAACCCGCACGTATTGGCCGCCGCCAGAATCGCCGGGGTCGACCGGATCTTCAAGCTGGGCGGCGCACAAGCTGTAGCCGCGCTGGCCTACGGCACCGAGTCGGTGCCGCGGGTTGACAAGATTACCGGGCCGGGCAATATCTATGTCGCCACCGCCAAGCAGCTGGTCTTCGGTCAGGTCGATATCGACATGATCGCCGGGCCGAGCGAGATTCTGGTGGTCAACGACGGCAGCGGCACCGCCGCACACATCGCCGCCGATCTGCTCTCCCAGGCCGAGCACGACGAACTGGCTTCTGCGGTACTGGTCACCAGCTGCGAAAAGATGGCGTTTGAGGTGCAGGACGAAGTGGAAAGGCAACTGCAGCAACTCAGTCGCGAGACCATCGCCCGTCAGTCGATCGATGATTACGGGGCGATTATCCTCGCCCGGGATCTGGACGAAGCGATCGCTTTTTCCAACCGTATCGCTCCCGAACATCTGGAGCTGGCGGTCGACAACCCCTTCGTCCTCTTGCCGCAGATCCGTCATGCCGGGGCTATCTTCATGGGACATCACACCCCGGAAGCGGCCGGTGATTACCTGGCCGGGCCGAACCATACCCTGCCGACCGGCGGCACCGCACGTTTTTTCTCGCCGTTGTCGCTGGATGATTTTGTCAAGAAGTCGAGCATCATTTCCTTCTCGGAAAAAGGGTTGCAGCGGCTTGGCCCGGAGATCGTGCAGATCGCCGAGCTGGAAGGCCTGGAGGCACACGGCAAGTCGGTGTCGATCCGCTTGAAAAAATAGGTTCAAATTATAGGGGATTAACTTCCGTTTTGGGGAGCTTGAAATGTCACGTACGGCAAAAATCGACCGCGAAACCAAAGAGACCAACATCAGCATTGAGCTGAACCTGGATGGTTCCGGACAGCATCACATCGAAAGCCCGGTGCCCTTTTTCAATCACATGCTTTCGGCGGTGGCCCGGCACGGTTTTTTCGATCTGACCGTTAAGGCAACCGGTGATATCGAGATCGATGCGCATCACACCGTCGAGGATCTGGGGATCGTTCTCGGTGAGGCGTTTAAAAAAGCGCTTGGCGACAAGGCCGGGGTGCGTCGTTTCGGGCGCGAGACCATGCCGATGCACGAGGCTCTGGCGTCGGTGATTATCGATTTCTCCGGTCGGCCGTTTCTGGTCTTTAATGTCGATCTGCCGAAAGCCAAGGTTGGTGAGTTCGATACCGAACTGGTCGAAGAGTTTTTCGTCGCTTTCTGTAACCACTCCGGCGCCAATATTCACGTTAACCTGGCCTATGGTGATAACCTGCATCACATCATCGAGGGGATTTTTAAGGCTTTTGGCCGGGCTCTTGATGAGGCGACCGGTATCGATCCGCGGATTCGGGGTGTGATGTCGACTAAGGGGAAGTTGGAGTAGGGGTAGAACTGTTCGCCAGATTTCTGGAATGAACTATTTAAACCGTCGGGGTTCGGCCCGACAGCCGACTTCATTTTCTTTGAATCGCAAAGAAAACGAAGCAAAAGAAACTCTTTTTTATTACTGTCGCGAGGCTGCCCTGCTCCGTTGAAACTGTTGGTTGAAGTGATCAGCCGTTCGTGATTGATGCAATAAAAGGCAAAAGGCCCCAACGAAAAACAAGTTTTTCGAATGGGTTAAACGGTAGCGGTCGTGGGAACAATGATATGGATGAGCGCACAGAACCGGTTTTGAGCCCTGCATAAAAGAGATAATCCATTTGACGTCGTAACAATCGAAGAGCCGCCGCGCCAATTCAGCCCATGCGAACTTGTTCGCCTGGGGCCTTTTGGTTTTCGGTGAGTCGAAGTCGGATTTAGTTATTTCTGTTGAGCCTGTCGCAAGAACTACCGAAATCTTGCGATAGAAATAAAAAAGCCATTTTTTGCTTCCTTTTTGTTGGCTTGGACAAAAAGGAAGGCGTCTGGCGGGACGCGACCCGCCGGTTTTCGACAGTTTGAAGAGAATTGTAACTATTCAGCACAATACAAAAGACTGTCATTCCGGCAGGATTTTAGCCGGAATCCAGAGCTTAGAAGACAGAAAGACTGGATCCCCGATAGCAGCACTCGGGGATGACAGGCGTTTTCTCTCCTGATCTGATAATGCTGAATAGTTTACAGGGAATTTTAAGTCATCAGGAAGATCATGATTAATATTATCGACTACGAAATGGGTAACCTGCGCAGTGTCGAGAAAGCCTTCGAAAAGCTCGGTTTCGCGGCGCGTGTCAGCGCTGACCCAGATGATATCAAAACTGCAGATAAAGTTGTCCTGCCCGGTGTCGGCGCCTTCCGCGATTGTATCAAAAACCTGCGCGAAGGCGGCTTCGTTGGTCCACTGCTGACACATGTCGCTGCAGGCAAGCCGCTGCTCGGTATCTGTGTCGGCATGCAGATGTTGTTTGACGAAAGTGAAGAGTTCGGCCGTCACCAGGGGCTGGGGTTGGTTCCGGGCAAAGTGGTCCGTTTCCCTTCCGGTATGAAAGAAGGTGGCGAACGGCTCAAGGTGCCGCACATGGGCTGGAATAACATCAGTCTGAAAAAGGAGTCACCGCTGTTCGCCGGGATCGAGGACGGCAGCTTTGTCTACTTCGTTCACTCCTACTACTGTGTTGCCAAGAATCAGGCCGATGTCGCTGCCAGTTGCCGTTATGGCGATGTCGAATTTAGTGCCTCGATCTGGCGTGACAACATCATGGCGACCCAGTTCCATCCGGAGAAGAGCCAAACCATCGGCCTGAATATTTTCAAGAACTTTGGAGAGCTGTAAATGATTATTCTCCCCGCTATCGACCTGAAAGAAGGCCGCTGCGTCCGCCTGGAGCAGGGACTGATGGATAAGGACACCGTTTACAACGACGACCCGGCTGCCCAAGCGCACATCTGGCAGGAACAGGGAGGCGAGCTGCTGCATATTGTCGATCTTGATGGGGCGTTTGCCGGGGTGCCGAAGAACCGGGAAGCGATCAAGGCGATCATCGAGGTGATCGATATCCCCTCGGAGTTGGGCGGCGGTATTCGTGATATGGCAACCATTGAGGCCTATCTTGATCTCGGTATCGACCGGGTGATTCTCGGGACTGTGGCCAAGGAGAACCCGGCACTGGTTCAAGAGGCCTGCCGAAAGTTTGCCGGGCAGATCGTTGTCGGTATCGATGCCAAGGACGGTTTGGTGGCGGTGCGCGGCTGGGCCGATGTGACCGAAAAGAAGGCGACCGAAATGGCCAAGGAGATGGAGGGGTTCGGAGTTGAGGCGATTATCTACACCGATATCGCCCGCGACGGCATGATGCAGGGACCGAATATCGCTGCGACCAAGGCACTGGCTGAAGCGATCAATATCCCGGTGATCGCTTCCGGAGGGCTGTCAACGTTAGATGACATCCGTCGTTTGATGGAGATTGAATCTGCCGGCGTGACCGGGGTGATTACCGGCAAGGCAATCTATTCCGGGGCCATTGATTTGCGTGAAGCGGTGGCGCTGACCAAGGGATCGTAGGGACGGTCCCGGTGATCGCCCGCCGGGCGAATACAAGATTCGCCCCTACGGTGCATATTGAATATTTGAAGGAAAGCAGATGCTGACCAAAAGAATCATCCCCTGTCTCGATGTGAAAGACGGCCGCGTCGTCAAAGGTGTCAATTTTGTCGGCCTGCGTGATGCCGGTGACCCGGTCGAAGCGGCTGAGGCCTATGATGCTCAAGGGGCCGATGAGCTGACTTTTCTCGATATCACGGCTAGTAGCGATAAACGGAATATTATTCTTGATATCGTGGCTAGAACTGCCGAGCGGGTCTTTATGCCGCTGACTGTTGGTGGTGGCGTGCGCGAGGTGGCGGATATCCGTAACTTGCTCAACGCCGGGGCCGACAAGGTTTCGATCAATACCGCCGCAGTCCACCGTCCCGAGTTCGTTCGCGAGGCCGCTGAGCGTTTTGGCAGCCAGTGTATCGTCGTGGCGATCGATGCCCGCCGGGTCGCAGGTTCCGATCCGCAGACCTGGGAGGTCTACACCCACGGTGGGCGCAACCCGACCGGGATTGATGCCATCGAATGGGCTAAGCGGATGGAAGAGTACGGTTGTGGCGAGATTCTGCTGACATCGATGGATTGCGACGGCACCAAGGACGGTTACGATATCGCCTTGACCCGCGCCATCAGTGATGCGGTGGGGATTCCGGTGATTGCTTCCGGAGGTGTCGGCAATCTGGAACATATCCGCGAAGGGCTGGTCGAGGGCGGGGCCAGTGCCGCGCTGGCGGCATCGATCTTTCACTTCAAGGAATACACCATCGCCGAGTGCAAAGAATATCTCAATCAGCACGGCGTTGCGGCGCGTATTTAAATCGACGGAGATTGACATGTCCAGTTCTGAACAACCCACACCGGGGGCAGCTTCCCTGAAGTCTGATGCCGATATTCTTGAGGCGGTCTATCAGATCATTCTGGAGCGCAAGCAACTGGCCGACGGCGAAAAATCCTACGTCAAGTCGTTGTTTGACAAAGGGTTGGACAAGATTCTCAGTAAGATCGGGGAAGAGGCAACCGAAACTGCCATCGCCGGCAAAGGGGGCGACAGGGATGAGGTGGTTTATGAGGTTGCCGATCTGTTTTTCCACGTTCTGGTTTTGCTCGGCTATTACGATCTGCCGCCGGAGAGGATTTACGCTGAGTTGCAGCGACGTTTCGGGTTGTCCGGAATCGAAGAGAAGGCCAGTCGGAGCAAAAAGTCCTGAATCTGTGAGATTACAACCGTAAAGTTGCTGCTCAATGCACCTAGTGGCCCGTGCGGCTAATCCTGTCTTTTAATTCTGGCCCTTTTCGGCGCTGCCCGCGTTGCGCCAACTTGACATTAAGAAAAATCCGCGGACCGACCTGAGGTCAGTCCCCTCCATCGTTGAAGCTGATTCCTTCAGTGTTTTTCCATTTGACAAATTTCCGTGAGTACTCCGCCGGTGGCTTTGGGATGCAGGAAGGCGATCAAACTGCCGTGAGCGCCG
>WTCI01000065.1 GCA_013138655.1 Desulfuromonadaceae bacterium
TTGCCAATTGGGAACTCACGACCCCCTGTTACCAGAACGCCGCTCCCTTGAACTACCGGGGCGTACGGACAACTCCCCGGACGGGACTTAAACCCGTGTGATATTCAACTGTTACTGCGAACGGACACAATACCTGTTTTTAAAAGTGTTGTGAGCATCTGGGTCGGTAACGTCAGGTACTCACGGATTCAGGTTCAATTAACATTTCGCAACAAAATATGGATTCAACAAATTTTCATTATTATAAGTGAGATTTTGACCTTCCAACGTTTTAACTGTACCGCCTGCTGCAACGACAACTGCATGTCCTGCTGCGGTATCCCACTCCATGGTCGGCCCGAGACGTGGGTAGAGGTCCGCTTTGCCTTCGGCCACCATGCACAACTTAAGAGAACTGCCGACCGGTAGTAACCGAGCTACTTTGATATCCTTCAGGTAGATTTCCAGGTCCGGTGACGGGTGTGAACGACTTACAACCACTGTCAACCCCTCTTCCGGCGGTTCGGTGCGGACTCGGATTGGCACTGGCGCATCAGTTCCTGTCTGGATGAAGGCTCTTTCGCCTTTTACCCCGACGTACAGCTTATCCTGTGCCGGAACGTAAACCACACCGAGAGTCGGTGTATGGTCTTCAACCAGAGCAATATTGACGGTAAATTCCCCGATACGTTTAATAAATTCTTTCGTTCCATCCAACGGATCGACCAACCAGAATCGCTGCCAGCCCTTACGAATCTCATAGGGAATGTCCTTTCCCTCTTCAGAAAGGATGGGGATCTCGGGGAAATGTGTTTGAAGACCGGCAATGATGACCTTATGAGAAGCCGTATCCGCTGCAGTCAATGGGGATTTGTCATCCTTGAATACGACTGCGTAATCACCATTGTAAATATCCATGATCACTTCGCCGGCAGACCTGGAGATCTGTTTCAGCAAACCTATCTCAACCTGCTGTGGTAAAATTTTCATGGACTCTTTTCGCAGCGATTCCACACGGGACAGCTCGATAGCAGGAATTTTACCAGGATCACCATCCGATCACATAACCTATCAGGCCAACCCCCATCCCGATTGCAAAATTGATTGCCTTGATCCGCATAAAGTCCAGACGCGACTCGGCCAGCAATGGGAGCATGCCGTGCCCGTCCTGAACGATAGAACTTGCCAACAAAACGCTGAAAGACACCGCACCCTGGGTGTAGAGAGTGAGAAAAACCAAATGCGGTCCGGACTCCGGCACAAGGCCTACCAAGCAAGCAATCAGCAGCACGAGGAGTCGATTGCCTTGCATCCAGCCGGTGAGATGGAAATAATCCACCAGCAGGTGCATGATCAGCAGGGCTCCGAAGGTCCAAGCGAAGACACGGGGCACATGGGTTTTTGCCACATGTTCCCAGAGATGGACTTCCAGGAAGTGATCCGGCACCGTTGTCACGATAAACAGCCCCACCCCCGATGTCAGGAGCAAGGTGATGTGAATCCAGTTCCAGGTCGGTGGTCCGAGATAGCCGGCAAGCAAGCCGAAAATGAACAAAAACAAAACGAGGACCAGAACCCCTCGGGAGAGGGAGCAGTCTTTCCATTGTTGTACAATTTTCCCCCGAGGAAAGCATTCGCAGGTTTCTGCCTCATGAAGGTCAAGTTCATGACTGACTGCGGCTGCTTTTTCACCACACAGAATATCGGTCAAAACACCAGCCACAAGGCCAACCAGAAACAACAGTAGAAAAATGAATCCGGCAGTTCCGGGAATCATGGAAAACATGACGAAGGACTCATCGCCGCTGGTAGCGATCATCGCCGCTACCACCGCCCCAAGCGAGACGACCCGGTGAGAATAGAGGGCCACAACCGCAAAAGCCCCCATGCAGCCAGGAGTAGCCCCAAGAAAAGCTGCCAGCAGATACTGCCGCCAGCGATTGCCGCGCAATCCACGCTGCCACACCCCCTGGGTGAGCACATTCAGGTACTCGATCACCAGCATCATGACAAAAACGAAGCCGGTGATCATCAGAGCGTGCATCAGGATTTTACTGAATAAAATAATCATTCCATGGCTGCGGGAATATTTTTATTCCGCTCCTACTGATACTCTGTTCCAATACGTATCTTTATTCCTACTCGAATCAGGTTCCGACAATAAGAGGCTGCTGGAGCTCATTCAGCAGGGTGACGATGGATAGTGCTGCCAGATAACTGGTGGCAGGATTGTCCGGGCTGGGCACATTGCGTATCAGGGTCTTCATTTCACCGAACTCACCGGATGCAAAGATTTCGTGAGTGTTGTGCTCCACAGCCGGATCCACCCAAAGTTCGACGGCGACTTCATGACCGGCCGCCAGACCCAAAGCAACAGCAACATTGGCATTTTTAGGGAATTGCCGGATACATTCCGACATATTGCCTTTAAACAAACAGGTGCGCTCTGTAACTGTCAGCTGTAATGAATGCGGTGGTTTGGTGGTTCGTAAAGTGAGCCGATCCAGCGGTGAAATCCGACCGATTTTCATATTATCCAGACCGAACAAGGCACCGCTGGGGATACGTATTTTGCATCCCCGATCTTGCGCCATCCAAACTAACTTCTCTTTAAACGGCTTATCAGCCAGCCCTCCGACACTGAGGATAATAAGATCTTTACCCCGGCCCAGAATCTGCGCGGCATATTGCCGCACCGCTGAAATGGAGGCAACTTCCACCACAGAATTATAATCCCCGGCGAGAAACTCTTCAAAGGTGGAGTAAGAGATGGCTCCGGTGCTGGCCGCGATTCGATCCCGGCGATCCTTATGCCGATCAAAAACACCGGATATCCTGAAGCCGTTCTGGTGCTGCGCCAGGATACGCGCAATGTTCCCGGCACCCAACAATCCAATACTCGTCATTTCTCCTCTTACCTCTCACTGCTATCGATTAAAACAAAAAACGCTACCGGCAGACTGGCAGAGCAGTAACTTTTGGACAGACCCCTGTAGTAAATGCAGGGGATGTTTCTTAATTGGATATCGATACGAGCTTGGCGTGGCATGGAGAAAGTATAATGGAGGAGGTGGATTTATCAACATGTCCCCTTAAGCTCCTCCGACACTTGATATGGATTCGATTTGCTGCCCGATGAAGTATCTCCGCGAATAGCAGGCCAGGCGCCGTATACGGACCCGTATGTGCGGTGCTGTGGGAGGGGGCTACTTGAGTAGCTTCCTATCCCGATTGGACGAAGCCGCTATCGCGGAGAAAAACAACCTCCCCCTGAATTATAAAGTGTAAGCTCATATCCGTTACTCTCGAAAAGAGTCAC
>WTCI01000228.1 GCA_013138655.1 Desulfuromonadaceae bacterium
GTGTTGGCTTTTCGTCGGGTTGAAGAGGGTTCTTCGTTGTCCGATTCATTGGCGCGAACCGGTTTTTTCCCGCCGTTGGCCTTACGCATGGTCGGCGTTGGAGAAACCTCCTGGTCTTTAACCGAGATGCTGAGTGATATTGCCGATTATTATGAAGCTGAAGTTGAACGACGTCTGACCCAGTTGACCACGATGATTGAACCGATTCTGATGATGATCATGGGTTTGATGATCGCATTTATTATCGTCGCCATGTATGTTCCGATATTCCAGCTTGCCGGAACTGTCGGGTAACGGTGTGAGAGTTATATGACCTATCAACGGCAACAGATCGGACGGATTCTTGCTGACATGGGAGCGATTGCCCCGGCGGAAATCGATCTGGTTCTGGAAAAACAGCAGAACAGCGGTAAAAGATTCGGGGCGGTCGGTGTTGAAGCCGGGATGTTTTCAGACGCCGAACTGGCCCAGGCCCTGGCATCCCAGTTCCAGTATGATTATATCGATCTGAGCGAAGAAATTCTCGATGCTGAACTGGTTGCAACCCTGCCGAGCGACATCCCGATCAAGTATAATCTCATTCCCCTGAAACAGCAGGGCAATACCCTCGTTGTTGCGATCGATGATCCGACCAATGTGGCTGCTCTTGATCAACTGGAACTCCAGCTCGGATTATCGTTGGAACTGAAGATTGCCGCAAAAGGTCAGATCGAACGTTTGATCGAGCGTGGTGCCGGATCTCAGCGGGTTTTGCGCGAGGCCTCGGAAGACTTCAAGTTGCAATTGATCAAAGAGACGGATAAAGGGGATGAGGTTCTTTCGATCGACAAATTGACGGCTGATACCAGCCCGATTATCCGCTTGATCGACTCCACCCTGTTCGATGCCCTGAAGAAACGCGCCAGCGATATCCACATTGAAGCGACCGGTGAGGGGGTGGTGATCAAGTATCGTGTTGATGGCGTCCTCTATCAGGCGACAGAGACGATTGACAGCCGCTTTCAGAGTCCGATCATTTCCCGGATCAAGGTCATGAGTGAGTTGGATATCTCCGAACGGCGGATTCCGCAGGATGGTCGCTTTAAGGTTCGGCTGGGTGATAAGTCGATCGATTTCCGGGTTTCGATCATGCCGACCATCTTTGGCGAAGATGCGGTGATCCGGATTCTGGACAAAGAATCCATTGCCGCCGATATGCAGGGATTGACGTTCGAGGCGCTCGGTTTTGCTGAACGGGAAATGCAGCGCATGCGCCGACGGATTCGTGAGCCTTACGGGATGATCCTGGTGACCGGCCCGACGGGAAGCGGCAAAACCACAACCCTGTATGCGGCTTTGTCTGAAATCAATTCAGCAGAGGAAAAGATCGTCACCATAGAAGATCCGGTTGAATATCAGGTCAAAGGGGTTGTCCAGGTTCCGGTCAATGAGAAGAAAGGGTTGACCTTCGCCCGTGGCCTGCGCTCAATATTACGCCATGACCCGGATAAGATTATGGTCGGTGAGATTCGCGATCCGGAAACTGCGCAAATTGCTGTTCAATCAGCATTGACCGGTCACCTGGTTTTCACCACAGTCCATGCCAACAATGTTTTTGATGTGCTGGGACGCTTTCTGCATATGGGGATCGATCCTTACAATTTTGTCTCCTGCCTCAATTGTGTTCTGGCCCAGCGTCTGGTGCGGGTGCTTTGTAAACACTGTAAAGAACCGGTCAGCCACGATTCCGGGTTTCTGGCATCTTATGGATTAACGGATGAGCAGTGTGCCGCTGCCGACTTCCATGATGCTCCCGGGTGCAAAGAATGTAACGGCCTCGGCTATTCCGGACGCAGCGCGATTGTTGAACTGCTGGAAATGAACGATGAAATGCGGGAGATGATTGCCGCGAAGTGCCCCGTGTCAGAATTAAAAAAGAAAGCCCATGAAAACGGCACGATCTTTTTAAGACAGGCCGCTCTGGAAAAAGTTCTTCGCGGGGAAACAACCTTCCGCGAGATTGATCGCGTCACCTTTGCGGAAGGGTAGGACGATGCCGGGAAGAACCTGTCTGGGATTGGAAATTCGTCAGCAAGGGCTCCGGGCTGTTGCTGTTCAGCGTCGCGGCAAAAATATCGTTCTGGTCGGAGGACAGACCCTGTCATTGGCTGAAACTGTGTTGCAACCAGGTTTCAGGGAACCGAATATTTCTCAACCGGATCTCTTTATCGATGCAGTGAAAGAGTTAATGTCCCCGCTCGTAAAACGGGATACCCGGATCGCTGTTGCTCTTCCCGATCGTTCCGGACAGCTGTTTTTGCTGGATATCGAAACTCCATTTAAAAATCGGGCAGAAGGGGTCGAAATTGTTCGCTGGCGTTTGAAGGATCTGCTGCCTGATAAGTCAACAAGTCAGGTGGCGCTGGATTTTCAGGTTTTGGAAGAGAAAGAATCGGGGCAGAAAAGAATCCTCGCCGCCGTGATGACACAGGATGTCTTGTCGCAGTACGAGAGTCTTCTTGATCAGGCTGGATATGCCGCTTCTGTTGTCGATTTTCATTCTCTGGCGCTCTATAATGCCTACCGCACGAAAATCGATCTGGGGCGAGATTTTATTATGATCGGGGCCGATGGTTGCCAGTTCAGCATCCTGATTTTTGTCAACCGGATTCTGAGTTTTTGCCGAGTGAGGCAGATCAGCCAGGATCACCGGCAGGTTTTTCAGGAAATCAATCGGTCGCTGGTGAATTATCGTAATGAACAACCCGCTTTCAGTCGCCAGTCGGTATATCTGCATTCCGACTGGCAGGACCGGGAGGAGCTGTTTGTTGCCGTGAATGCTGCTTTTGATCAGGATGTTCAATGGCTGGTATCTCCCGTGAGCAAACTGATGAACGGCGATCAGCCGACTTTTACAGGTGCTGAAGCCAACGGCATGGCGGCCGCTCTCGGGGTGGCTGAGCGTATGATACAAAGGTGATGGCGTCGCAAAAAGTCCGCCCGACTGCGTTAAGGGTGTCGAAGGGGACTGAAGGGGACTGTCCCCCGGTTCTGGTCTTAAAGGGGGGCTGTCCCCGGCCTTTAGCCCATCATCACCAGAGTTACCGTACTTATTTTTTGCGAAAGCATCTCAAATGAAGTTATCGATCAATCTTGCGAGTCGCCGTTATCTTGATCAGCGGGCCCTGAAGATGATTCTCTCTGGTGTCATTGTGCTGCTGCTCTTTGTGCTGGTAATCCAGGGGAATGCTTATCTTAATGACCGTCAACTGGCCCGGCAGCATCAGGCACACTTGGAATCATTACAGGAGCAACTGCGCGGCAAATTGCCCAAACGCCTGACCCTGGAAGAACTTGCTGAACAACGTCAGGCGTATAAGCGAGCCGAAGTGCTGCTGCAGAGGGATGCTTTCCGCTGGACAGCACTGTTTGATCGCATGGAAAGTTTGCTTCCGGACGGGGTGGGTTTACGCAGTTTCAGCCCTGACTACGACAAGAACAGTCTTTTGATGAACGGAGTCGCAAAAAAATTAAAAAATTTACAGGATCTGCTCGACAATTTAAAGGCCGATCAGTTCAATCAGGTGTATCTGAAAAAACAGGGGGAAGTCAAAGTCGATGACGGCCGTGGTGGTAAACGGACCGCCTTGAGCTTTTCTATCAGCCTGGAAGGGGTATTCTGATGACACAGAAATATCCTCTATTGACTGCTGCGTGGGAACAGAATCGCATCCGGATCATGGTGATTGTCATTCTGCTGTTGTTCGTTGTGGGAGCTTATGCCGGACAGCGATGGATTGTTGAACCGAATTTGCTGGCGTTAAGAACAGAACAGACCCGTTTACAGCAACATGTTCGGCAACGGCAAATGGAATTTGCCAACAGTGGCATTCCCGTTTCTGCCGCAGAGCAGATCGCAAAAAACCTTCAGCAATTCAATCGCCTGATTCCGTCACAAATGGATTTTTCGGTCTTTCTCGGAGAACTGTTCGATTGGTCGGGACAGGCCGGTCTGGAGATTCACCAGATCAGTTATCAGCCCAAACATGAGAAAAAAACGGGTTTTCTGCGCTATGGGCTGAGCTTTTCCGTCAAGGGGGACTATTCTCAAGTCAAAAAGTTTATTCATCTGTTGGAGAATGCGCAGCGCATTCTGCTTATCGAGAAGATTTCTCTGGTCGAGTCTTCAACCGGTAAAAAGGGCCGGCATAACGTGGATTTAAGGATTGAGCTGACAACTTATTTTCAGGAGGGTTCAGCGTGAGCCGCGCGCGGATTATGCTTCTGTTGCTGGTTGTGCTCTGCGTGGCGGTTGCCTATGCCTGGCTGGCGACGCCGAAGCAGCGCAGAATTACCCCGGGACAGAGCCTTCCGCGACAAACGGATCTGCGTCGAGAGAAAGTTGTCCCGGCAGCCTTTCCGGCTGTTGCTGATCTTGATTTCTCCGGCGATGGGGATTCCCACTATCGGGCACCCCGGAAAAACCTTTTTGGTCCTCTATATCTGCCGCCGAAACCGGTCAAACCACGGCACGTTCCGCTACCACCGAAAGTCATAAAAGCGGTTGAAAAACCCCCCAAAGTTGTTCCGGTTGTTATTCGGCCGCAAGGTCCGAAACCGATTCAGCCACTGGATGTCTTGGGCTACCTGAATAAAGCTGGAGAATATACGGTTTTTCTATCGTCGAAGAAGGGTGATATCTTTCTTGTCAAAGCGGGCGATGCTTTTGCTGATGATCTGGTGGTCCGCAGCGTCAGCGTCAACGAGATGATCATCGGTCGTCGACAGACAGATCAGCAGGTTGTGCTGCGACTGGGAGAAGTAAAATCCCAGCGGCTATTGGATCTCAGATTACAGTCGAGTCGTCCCGCGTTTGAATTTCCGCAAAAGCTGAACTCGAACAAACCGAAACCGGGTGATGACCCTGGTGTGAATAAATAAAGAGGTTGAAGAATGATGCCTTTAAATGATGGGGATGCCATGACAATGCGAAAGATGATCGGTAATCTCTTTGTGCGTTTTTCCAGTCTGTTGCTGCTGCTGTTGTTGCTGTCCGGATGTGTGGCAGGACAGGCGTCTTTCAGTAAAGGGAATCAGGCCCTTGAA
>WTCI01000274.1 GCA_013138655.1 Desulfuromonadaceae bacterium
TGCCAATTGGGAACTCACGACCCCCTGTTACCAGAACGCCGCTCCCTTGAGCTACCGGGGCGTACGGACAACTCCCCGGACGGGACTTAAACCCGTGTGATATTCAACTGTTACTGCGAACGGACACCTCACTTAATTTTGGGCTGTTCTTGACTAGAATACCCCAGATCCCCTCGCCTTAAAGCAATAAAGCAACAACATCCCCCGCTCGCTAGTTCACTGTTCATGACCGATGAGATTGCTCCGGTCCGGCATGCCGGCACATCTCTCGAACACTCCGTTCTGGCGGTTTGTACGGGTGCAGTCCTGTTGTTCGGTCTGTCCCCGGGGTTGCTGTTTGACCTGATTGGCAGTATCCTGCCCTGACCGTTACATATTCATCATTGAAAGGATACCGTCATGAACTCCATCGACGCGCAGATTAAAACCTTCCTGGCTGCGCAAGTCTTCGGTGTGGTCGGCGCCTCATCCAGGCGCGAAAAATACGGCAACAAGATTTTGCGCTGCTATCAGCAGGACCGGCGCAAGGCGATCCCGGTCAACCCGAAGGGAAAGGCAATTGAAGGAGAAGTTTGTGTCGCTTCAGTTGTCAACCTGCCTGTGGAAGCGATCAGCATCTCAGTGATCACTCCGCCACAGATCACCGAGCAGGTCGTTGAGCAAGCGATCGGCAAAGGCATCAAAAACATCTGGATGCAGCCGGGCGCAGAAAGCGCAGCCGCAGTGGCGGCCTGCAAGAAAGCAGGGGTCAACGTGATTGCCGACGGCAGTTGCTTGCTGGTGGTGCTGGGATATCATGAATAAAAACAGTGCTAAGTTCTGAGTTCTGAGCGATGAGGGTCTTAGAGCTGATAAGAATGGGGGGGGAGGAACAGATCAGGAGGAACCGGCGATGCTGCACTGGGGGCTGATCAGTGAGCTGAACAGTCTCAATTTATTGATCCAGAAGCCCAGCAAATCCTTCGAGAACTTCCGGAGGCATGATTTTCATCTCTTTAACGGCGTTTACGGTGAAAAGAGCGAAGGTGCCGCGAGTCTGTGCGCAGAGAATATTGTCTTCTTTGTAAATTTTTCCTTCGAGAATGGCTTCTCTTTCACTGGTTTGCTCGATAACTCGTCCTTCAACTCTCAGTTCATCATCGATATAAGCCGGTTTGAAAAAATCAACGGTCATGGTTTTGGTCATAACAATGCGGCGGAGGCGGTAAATGGCACTGCAGCCCATGATTTCATCCAGCATGGTGGAAAGAACTCCGCCGTGAACGATACCACTCCAGCCACACAGGTGCGTAGGCACACTCAGCCAGGAATAGAGAACGGTTTCATCCGTATAAAACCGCATCTTCAAACCGTAGGGGTTTTGTTGGCCGCACCCGAAACAGTGCGCGTCACGGCTGATGACTTCCTTTAAATTATTTTTTTCCATATAACTCACCAGCCGTTGATGTGGGCACCGAAGTTGATCCGGCGTCGGTGCCCACAACAGCAGAGGGCGACCCTGTGAATCGCCCTCTGCCGTTGATCATTATTTCCACTGCAGTTAACCAAGCAGCTCTTTTGCCTGGGCAACAAAGTTCTCTACCGTAAATCCGAAATGGGTCATCAATTCTCCGATCGGGGCACTGGCACCAAAACCAGACATGCCGATGACCGTACCTTCGGCACCGACATAACGTTCCCAACCAAAGGTCACGGCGGCTTCCATGGCAACACGCTTGGTACATGCGGCAGGAAGAACCTGCTCGCGGTAGGCGGCGTCTTGTGCTTCGAACAATTCCCAGCTCGGCAGAGAAACCACTCGGGTACCGATCCCTTCAGCCTGCAGGATTTCGCGGGCGGCCATAGCGTGCTGCACTTCTGAACCGGTGGCAATCAGGATCAGCTGCAGCTCGCCGGTCTCCGCCGCCAGCACATAACCACCCTTTTGCAAACCCTCAGCCGCGGCGAATTGCTCACGGTCGACGGTCGGCAGGCCTTGGCGAGTCAAGACCAGAGCCGTTGGCCCCTGACGGTTGCTGATCGCCGCTTTCCAGGCTTCAACGGTCTCGTTAGCATCAGCCGGACGGATCACCGTCAGGTTCGGCATCGCCCGCAGGCTGGCCAGATGCTCAACCGGCTGGTGAGTCGGGCCATCTTCGCCCAAGCCGATAGAATCATGGGTCAACACGTAGATCGGCGCCAGTCCCATCAGGGCCGCCATGCGGATGGCTGGACGCATGTAATCGGCAAAAACGAAGAAGGTTCCGGCAAAAGGAATCAGACCCGGAGTATGGGACAGGCCGTTCATGATCGCGCCCATGGCATGCTCACGGATACCGTAGTGGATATTTCGACCACTCTGCCTCGGCAGCCAGGACTTTTCGCCCTTGATTTCGGTGTTGTTCGAGGGTGCCAGATCGGCGGAACCACCAATTAAAAACGGCAGCTTCGGTGCCAGACCATTAATGACAGCGCCACTGGCCTGACGGGTTGCCTGGTTATCTCCGGCGGCAAAAACCGGCAGTTCGGTGTCCCAACCGGCCGGCAGCTCACCTCCTGCAACGGCCAGCCAACCGGCAACTGCAGCGTCAGTCTTTTTCGCCTCAAGCTGCTGCTGCCAGGCCTTTTCCAGCTCCGCTCCTTTAGCAACACAGCCCCTCATATGCTGGGCAACTTCCGCCGGAACCACAAAAGTCTCTTCCGGATCGCGCCCATAAGCCGCTTTGGTCAAACGCAGTTCCTCGGCACCTAGCGGGGCACCGTGGGCATCGGGGGTGTCCTGCTTGTTCGGAGCCCCCTGACCGATGTGCGTCCGGGCGATGATCAATGACGGACGGGGATCGTTCTTGGCCCGTTCCATGGCGGCATCAATTTCAGCCAGGTTCTCGCCTTCGACCCGCTCGACATGCCAGCCACAGGCCAGGTAACGAGCGCCGACATCCTCGGTGAAAGCAAGGGAGGTGTCCCCTTCAATGGTGATCCTGTTGGCCAGGTAAAGATAGTTGAGATTCCCCAACTGCAGATGCCCGGCCAGCGAAGCCGCCTCTGCCGATACCCCTTCCATCAGGTCGCCATCGGAACAGATGACCCAAGTACGATAATTGAACAGTTCGGCATCAACATTCTGCGCCAGATATTGTCCGCCCATCGCCATACCGACAGCAACCGCAACCCCCTGGCCAAGGGGACCGGTGGTGGTTTCAACACCGGGAGCATGCCCGAACTCTGGATGCCCGGCAGTTTTGCTGCCGAACTGCCGGAAATTTTTGATCTCATCCAGCGACAGGTCGTAGCCGGTCAGGTGCAGCATGCTGTAGATCAGAGTCGAGGCATGGCCACAGGAAAGGATAAAGCGATCCCGTCCAGCCCAGTCAGGATTGGCTGGATTGTGCCGCAAATGTTTCATGTACAGCAGATAGGCGATCGGGGCCGCCTCCATCGGCGTGCCCGGGTGTCCGGACTTGGCCTTTTCGACAGCATCGGCCGACAGCAGACGGATGGTGTCAATCGATTCTCGGATGACCGGATCACTAAATTCTTTGGGCTGCATGAAATGACTCCTTGGTTGCACCTAATGGCTTTATTTAGGGGGGATTCAGGGCTGAATTTTGGAGGGCATATTGAAACAGGAACCGGCCGAAAAAACAAGCGAAAGTCGTGGGAAAATCGGATTCATTTGCGGCATGGGAAGCTCTAGGAGGCTGTCGGACTATCCGGGCCGAAGCGAAAACTTGGAAGTTTGTGGCCAGATTTGGGCTCGTTTGAAAGCGCATAGCCGTAGCTATGGGCTGAAAAGGAGCATAAATCTGGGCCAAACAGCCTACCAGCAAAAAAAATGGGCCGATAACGGGGGGAGGCATTCCCTGTTATCGGCCCTTCAGCAAGAAAGGAGGCGTAATTTGACTTTCTTGTATCAAC
>WTCI01000357.1 GCA_013138655.1 Desulfuromonadaceae bacterium
CAGACCGGCAAAATTCTCTCTGATCTGCTCCTGCCAATAATCTTCTTCACGCTGGAATTGTCCGCTTAAGGCGGCAATCCGAGCATCAAATCGGGGATTGATTTCAAACAGTTGCGGTATCACCTGCAAACGAAGTCGATTACGTAAAAATACCGGGTCGTTATTGCTTTTATCCTCGACCCAACTGAGCTTATATTGCCGCGCATAATCGAGAATCTGGCTGCGGCTACAGCCCAATAATGGACGCCACCAGATTCCCTGATGGACACGCATGGCGACCAGACCACTCTGACCGCTGCCACGCAGCAATCGCAACATAAAAGTTTCAACCTGGTCATCCCGGTGGTGGGCAAGAGCCACCAGATTCACATCGATCCTCTCTGCCAACCGTTGCAAAAACTCCCGGCGTGCCTGCCGCCCGGCCATTTCGAGACTTAACTTGTTTTGCTCTGCCAACAGCGGAACATTACAGGATTCGATGTGACAGGGGATATCCCATTGAGCACAGAGAGCTGCGACAAAAGAGGCATCGGCAACGCTTTCTGGACGAATTTGATGATCCAAGTGCGCAACTTGAAGGGAAAAGTTCAGAGATTCCGCGAGCGATCGCAATGCATGCAGCAATACAACCGAATCAACACCCCCGGAAACCGCGACCAACAGCCGACTTGTTTCAGGCGGAATGGTATTGATGATCGACTGTTCTAAATGGGATGATTTCATCTACACTCTCATACCCTGCCGTTACCAGCAACGCCCTCGCCTAAAACATCTACTGTTGGTGCGATGCGGAGTGTCTTCCCCCTTGATCGGGGCGACGCCTGCTTCTTGTCACCGACCGAACTTGCCCGCTCCGCCGGGCAAACCAATAAGAAAAGGCCGCACCAGCAGCCCTTTTGCATTCGTTCCGTCTTGTTATGGCAGCTTTATAAAGCCTAACTGCCGCCCGGTTTCCCCTTTGTCACGCCGATAAGAAAAGAACAGTTCCGGGTGACAGCAGGTACACTCAGCCACCAGTTCAACCCTGTGTGGTTTTAACCCGGCCTGCTCAAGCTGCAAACGACAGCTCAAAGCAAGATCCAACTGCCAGTGTCCAAGACTGACCTCAGTGGCTATTTCGTTCCAAAAACCACTTCCTTGCCGGAAGGCATCCCGAACCGGTCGATCAACCTCATATTTATGTGCGCCGATCCCCGGGCCGACAGCCGCTTGCAGCTTATCGATCGGGCAGCCGAAATGCTCGACCATCGTTTCCACAACCTGGGCAAGAATCCCACTTGCCGCCCCACGCCAGCCAACATGCACAGCGGCAGCGACCCGAGCTTGCTGATCCCAGAGCAAAACCGGAAAACAATCGGCCACCAGAATGCCCAACATGAAACCGGGCTGATTCGTGACGATGGCATCGACCTCGAGAGACAGAAAATGGCTCAGATCGGGATTGGGCTCATCGATCAGTAGCAGGTCCCTACCATGCACCTGCTTGACCGTCAGCAGCTGGTGAGGTTGCAGGTCGAAACTGCGGGTGAAGGTCGAGCGGTTCCCCTCAACATTCACCAGCTGATCCTCGGTGTGCAAGCCGAGATTCAGCGAATGGTAAGGAGCTCTGCTCGTCCCGCCGTTGCGGGTACTGAATCCGGCCACCAGGCCTTCGCCGACGGTCGTCGGTTTCAGGTAAGAAATCTTTCCCTGTCGTACAAGTTTCATAGCAAGCTCCGTATAATCTATACTGCCCGGCAGGTTACTGGTCAGCGTACTTCTGCTCTAAATAAGCCACGATCGCATTGAAAACATCCGGAAGTTCGCAGGAAAACTCCAGATATTCTCCCGTCACCGGATGCACAAAGCCGAGCGTTCCGGCATGCAGAGCTTGACCGGAAAGTTTTGCGGCCAACACTCGAAGAACCGGATCCGACAGGCTTTTTATCCGGCTGCGACCACCATAGAGTGGATCCCCCAGCAAAGGCAGATTCATTTCGGAAAAATGTACCCGAATCTGGTGGGTTCGGCCCGTTTCCAGCGTACACTCAACCAGTGTCAAACGATCTTCCGGATACCGTTTCAACACTTTCCAATGAGTCACCGCCCTTTTCCCACGGCGAGTGTGGCTGCTCATTTTTTTGCGCTGCAGGTGGTGCCGCCCGATCGGCCGATCGACGGTTCCGGTCAGCCTTTTGACCTCACCACAGACCAGGGCGACATAGTGTCGCCTGACGGTATGTTGCTTAAACTGCTCTGCCAGATGCTGATGACTCCGGTCGGTCTTGGTGACAACCAGAACCCCGGAGGTGTCTTTATCAATCCGGTGAACAATCCCCGGTCTCAGTTCACCCCCGATCCCGGCCAGGTCCTGACAATGGTGCAACAGAGCGTTAACCAGGGTTCCACGATAATGTCCGGCAGCGGGGTGTACCACCATCCCGGCCGCTTTGTCAATTACGATCAATTGTGCATCTTCGTAGAGAACTTTGAGGGGAAGATCTTCCGGAATTGCTTCGATTGGTTCAGGCTCAGGGCGGGAAACAACAATCAGTTCGCCGCCTTTGAGTTTAACACTCGCCTTAGCCGGGGCACCATCCAGCAGAATCTGCCGGGCACTGATCATCTTTTTGATTTGCGAGCGACTCAGTTCAGGAAGACTTTCGGCAAGAAAGCTGTCGAGCCGTTCGGCGGAGCGATCTTCGGGAAAGGTCAGTTGTTGCACCGGCTCCATTTACCAGATAGAACTCTCGATTTTGCCGGCCTGCTTGATCATCACATCGACAATGGCTCGCTCGTAGAGATGCTCACGATTTTCCATGTCTGGTGAAACACGGGAAAAGAAGTGCTCACGTCCTTCCTCCAGCTCGTCCTCCAGCAACTCAAAAATACTGTCGTCCTTGATCCCGGCAGCGACCTTATCCTGATTGTAGAGAGCAACATCCGAAACAATCGCCCGGGCCAAGCGAAATGCGAGATCGGGATTTTCCACCAGTCTTGCCATAATCTGAACCTCCAGCCCTTCGGCAGAAAGCTTAAAAAACAAACGGACAAACTTCAGGCAAGTTTATTAATTTTTTTTCAAAATTTCAAGTGATATTCTCAATTTTCCTGTAAAAACAGCTTGATATCTATTTTGACCATCGATTTAAACTAGTACCATGTACATCATAAAATTTCGCAAAATTGCGCCGGGATTTGACGTGCCGGAAAGACGTGATTTCAGTTGCATAGCCGTAACTATACAACTGAAATCGCAACGCAGCCAGCGTGGCAAATAACCAGCAAGATGCGTTAGTTTATGGTTTACATGGTACTAAGGCTTCCTGGAGAAAGCATTGCAGAGCCTGATGATCTCCGCGATTTTCACAAGGCCATTCGGTCTCTTCCCGCTCGACAATCCAGGTATCAACCAGATAGGTTTTCATTCCCACGGCGGCAGCCGAAAGATCGTGGCTGGTATCATTGCCGACCATCAGACAGTTTTCCGGGGCGACTCCCAATTGTTCGGCAACTTCACTGAAATAACCTGCGTGCGGCTTACAGTAACAGCTGTTTTCATAACTGGTCAGATGCTGAAAACCAACATCCGCCAAGCCCCCCCAACGTAACCGGGCCCGAATCATAAACTCCGGGAAAACCGGATTGGTTGCCAGAACCAGCGGGATCTTTTTCGCCAGGCATTCTTCAATAATTTTTCTGGCCAACGGAATCGGTTTTACCAGCCCCCGCAAACTCTCCAGGCCATTCTGCTCATAGCTGCTGAACGCCTCACGCAAAGCCGCCTCCGGGACTGCCAACTGCTGATGCAAGGTGGCAAAAACCCGCTGTTCGTTGGTCGTCATCCCATCACCATCACA
>WTCI01000036.1 GCA_013138655.1 Desulfuromonadaceae bacterium
GGCTGCCGACTGCTACACACTTCAAAAGGGGTATGACAAGATGGTGGGCAATCTCAATCACATCATCGATCAGGTTGTGAAGGACAAAGGGATCGATCGGGACGTCCTGGTCGAGGCACTGGAGTCAGCAGTCCTGTCTGCAGCAAACAAGAAATTTCGCAATACACGAGACCTCGAAGCTCATTTCAACGAAGAGGTCGGCGAGGTTGATGTTTTTGAATTCGTTGCCGTCGTAGATGAGGTGGTTGACTCCTATAAAGAAATCGATATTGAAGAAGCACGGGAAGTTGACCCGGATGTCGAAATTGGCGATTCTCTCGGGATGTTGATGGAAGCGGGCAGTTTCAGCCGGATCGCCGCGCAGGCCGCCAAACAGGTGATTATCCAGAAAGTTCGTGAGGCTGAGCGCGAAGGTGTTTATAATGAATTCAAAGATCGTGTCGGTGAAGTTGTTAACGGTATTGTCCGTCGTTATGAGCGGGGCGATCTGATTGTCGATCTTGGCCGTGCCGAGGCCTTGCTGCCGAACCGTGAACAGGTGCCCCGTGAGAATTACCGTCAGTCCGACCGGGTGCGTGCTTATATTTCGGAAGTTAAGATGTCGGCCAAAGGGCCGCAGATTATACTTTCCCGGACCCATCCAGGCTTGTTGATTTCACTTTTTAAATCGGAAGTTCCTGAAATTTACGAAGGTATTGTTGAAATCAAGCATGCCGTTCGTGAACCGGGCAGCCGAGCAAAAATCGCCGTTGTTTCTCACGACATTGATGTTGATCCGGTCGGCGCATGTGTTGGCATGCGTGGTTCCCGAGTCCAGAATGTTGTCACCGAACTGCGTGGCGAACGGATCGACATTATCCCCTGGTCTCCTGATCCTGCTCGTTTCGCTTGTGCCGCTTTGGCCCCGGCAGAAGTCTCCCGGGTTTATATCGATGATGAGGCTGAGGCGATGGAGGTCATTGTCCCGGATGACCAGCTGTCTCTTGCTATCGGCAAAAAAGGACAGAATGTCCGCCTGGCAGCGAAGTTGATCAACTGGAAAATTGATATCAAGAGTGAAACCCGTGCTCAGGAAGAGGAACAGGAAGAAGCAACACCTGAAGAAACTGAGCCTGACGAGACTGCTGAAGTGGTCGGCGAAGAATCCCTTGATGGGACTGAGATCGTGGAAGGCTCGGAGGAAGAACCGGCTGCAGTAGAGGAAGAACCGGCTGCAGTAGAGGAAGAACCGGCTGCAGTAGAGGAAGAACCGGCTGCCGCAGAGGAAGAACCGGCTGCCGCAGAAGAAGAACCGGCTGCCGCAGAAGAAGAACCGGCTGCAGTAGAGGAAGAACCGGCTGTAGCAGAGGAAGAACCGGCTGCTGCAGAGGAAGAACAAGCCAAGGAATAGTGGTGGCAACGATCGGTAACAGACCACAAAGAACCTGTGTCGCATGCCGCAAGAGCAAGGCGCAGGGCGAGCTGGTGCGCTATGTTGTTGCCCCCGATGGGACATTGCTGGTTGACTATCGTCACCGTTTGCCGGGTCGTGGAGCCTATACTTGTATTGATCTGAACTGTTTGCGTAAGGCTGTCGAAAGTAAACAGTTTCAACGCAGTTTCCGTGGACGCTGTCATGAAGTGAGCTACGAGTCGTTGGCAGAAGAGCTGCAGCAGTCGGTGCGGCAAAAAATGATGAACCTGCTGGGGATGGGGCGTAAGTCCGATCAGCTGATTTCGGGAAGCAACGCGGTCATAACGGCTTTACGCCAGGGGAAAGATATTGCCCTGGTCATCACGACAGAAGATATTTCATCCGCAATCGCGGAGAAAATTAGAGCTTCGGCTGAACGAGAGAATGTCACTTATTGTCAATTGTTCGGCAAAGGGATGCTGGGCCAGATCCTTGGTAAGGGAGAACGGAGTGTGGTCGCGGTTCAGACCGGCACTCTGGCGGATGCATTATTGTTTGAACTGCAAAGATATACGCACATGGTAAGGGAGAATTGATGGGCAAGTTAAGGGTATACGAACTGGCGAAAGATCTTGGGCTCGAAAATAAGGAGCTGCTGGCCAAGCTTGCTGATGCTGGGGTTGAAGTGGCATCCCATGCGAGTTCTCTGAGCGATGAAGATCTGCAGAAATTTAAGGCATTCAACAATCCGGCTGAGGAGAAGATCGAGGAAGCGCGGATCAAGCCTGGACTGATACGTCGTCGTCGTACCGTTGTGCACAAGCCAGTTGAGGAACCGGTTGCAGTTGAGGAACCGGTTGCAGTCGAACCTTTGATTGAAGAAGCTGAGCCTGCCGCAGAGAAGATCGTTCCGGAAACTCCGGTAGAAGAGGTTGCTATTGCAGAGCCAGCCAAGGAAGAAACACCGGAAGCGCCGGTCGTGATAGAACCTCCGACAGTGAAAATACCTGTCGAAGAGGTACCAGCCGCTGAGAAGCCTGTTGCGGAAGAGTTGAAACCGGTTGCTGCTGAGAAAAAACCACAGAAAAAACCGGCGGAGAAAGTAACTGCAAATAAGGCTAAAATTCTTGGTCGGGTTGAGTTGCCGGCCAAGCGCCCAGCGGCAAAACCACAAGATCGCCAGCGCGGTCGTAATGGTGAACGACCAGCTCGTCCAGGACAAGTAGCCCGTCCGGAACGGCCACCCCGGCAAGGTGCCGCTCCGGCAAGAGGCCGAAAACGTGTTGATGTCGCTCCCGTTGCGCCAATGGCACAGCCTGTTCCAGAAAAAGAGGGGCGCAGCAAGAAACGTAAAAAAGATCGCCGCACCGATCAGGATAAAGGGGGGCAGGACGGGCGCGTATCACGGCGCGGCCGCCGCGTTGAAGTTTTTGAACCCAGCCGTATGGGTGGGAAAAAGAAACGTGGCGGCAAACCGTCGAAACAGTCGAAACAGACAGAAGTTACCATCAGCAAGGCGATCAAGCGGATTATCCGCATCAGTGACTCGATCACTGTCGGAGAGCTTGCCAAAAGGATGGGTGTCAAGGCCAACGAACTGATTGCCGAATTGATGCGCCAGGGAACGATGGTCACGATCAACCACCCACTCGATTATGAATCCGCCGCCGTGCTTGCCTCTGAGTTTAATTACGAGGTGGAAAATGTCGCTTTCGATGAGGAGACCATTCTCGAAGTTGAGAAGGCTGAAGAAATAGAAGATCGTGCCGCTGACCTGGAAACTCGACCACCGGTCGTAACAATCATGGGTCACGTTGACCATGGTAAAACCAGCTTGCTGGATGCGATTCGTGAAGCCAATGTGACTGAAGGTGAAGCCGGAGGCATTACCCAGCATATCGGTGCCTATGATGTCGATCTGGGTGGGCGTAAAATCACCTTCCTCGACACCCCGGGCCATGAAGCTTTTACCGCCATGCGGGCTCGTGGGGCCGGCGTAACCGACATTGTCATTCTGGTTGTTGCCGCAGATGATGGCGTTATGCCGCAAACCAAGGAAGCGATCAATCACTCAAAAGCAGCGGGTGTGCCGATTATCATTGCGGTCAATAAGATCGACAAGCCGGATGCTAACCCTGAGCGGGTTAAGCAGGAACTAACTGAGTTTGAACTGGTTCCGGAAGAGTGGGGTGGTGAGACGATTTTTGTTGAGGTCTCGGCCAAACAGAAGACCAACATTGATTCCCTGCTTGAAATGATTTTGCTGCAAGCTGAGGTTCTCGAACTGCAGGCCAACCCGAATAAACGGGCGAAAGGTTCCATTGTCGAAGCTCGTCTGGATAAAGGACGTGGGCCGGTTGCCACAGTTCTGGTGCAGGACGGTACTTTGCAAGTCGGTGATGCCATTGTCGCCGGGCAGCACTTTGGCCGGGTGCGTTCGATGGCAGCTGCCAATGGCAACCAGGTTAAGGACGCCGGTCCTTCGTTCCCGGTTGAGGTGACCGGTCTTGGCGGGGTTCCTAATGCGGGTGAAAGTTTCCATGCCGTTGAGAATGAAAAAGCTGCCAAGGAAGTTTCCCAACATCGCCAGCAGAAACAGCGTGAAATTGATCTTGCCAAGAGCAGCAAGATCTCGCTTGAGCAACTGTTCGCCAAAATGCAGGAAGGTGTTGTTGAAGAACTGCCGGTTATTATCAAGGCCGATGTCCAGGGTTCTGTTGAAGCTGTACGTGATGCCTTGCAGAAACTTTCTACCGATTCCTGTCGTCTGAACGTCATCCATACCGGTGTTGGCGGTATTTCCGAGAGCGACGTGACCCTGGCAACGGCTTCCAGTTCCATTGTGCTTGGTTTTAATGTTCGTCCGGAAACCAAGGCAAAGGCCCTGGCTGAAACCGAAAAGGTTGACATCCGACTCTACAGCGTCATTTACGATGCCGTTAACGATATTCGTGATGCGATGGAGGGCCTGCTGGCACCGACGCTGAAGGAGAAGGAGCTCGGCCGTGTTGAGGTCCGCGAAACCTTCCATGTCTCGCGGGTCGGAACGATCGCCGGGTGTTATGTCCTTGATGGGAAAATTGTCCGCAACGCCCAGACCCGTCTGGTGCGGGACCATGTTGTCGTTTGGGAAGGGAAACTCAGCTCTCTCAAACGCTTCAAAGATGATGTCAAAGAGGTGACCAGCGGTTACGAATGCGGTATCGGACTGGAGAATTACAATGATATCAAGGTCGACGATATCATCGAAGCTTTTGAGATCGAAGAGGTGAAAACTTCCCTCTAGTACCATGTACATCATAAAATTTCGCAAAATTGCGCCGGGATTTGACGTGCCGGCAAGGCGTGATTTCAGTTGCATAGCCGT
>WTCI01000033.1 GCA_013138655.1 Desulfuromonadaceae bacterium
GAACTCACGACCCCCTGTTACCAGAACGCCGCTCCCTTGAACTACCGGGGCGTACGGACAACTCCCCGGACGGGACTTAAACCCGTGTGATATTCAACTGTTACTGCGAACGGACACCTCACTTAATTTTGGGCTGTTCATGACTGGAACACCCCAGACCCCCTCCCCTGTGGACGGGAAAACCACGGTCTATCTCTGCCACAACCGTGCCTGCCAAACCCCTGTGACCTCACTGGCCGAACAACTCGACAATCCCCTGACATGCAAATTTGATGATCTCGCAAAAAAGAATATGATGGCTAAGCAAAAATTTCGACCTACAAGGCGTAGTGGTTTTTCAGGGGCGAAGGCATACATATGTATGTCGAGATCCTGAAAAACTGCTGCAACGCCGGAGGGCGGACTTTTTGCGACGCCATCAAATTTCATAAAAAAAGTCCTGGCAAACAATTCAATAAAAAGTATAATTTCATTTCAATTCCGGCGGTTTTCTCCCCTGCCGCCGCGACTGAAATACCAGCGTCCATCGTCCCTCTTGAAAGGTACTCCATGCTCACCGGTCGCCTCATCATCGTAGGGCTGGGCAACATCGGCATGGTCCTGGTACGTACCCTGCCCCGGGGTTTCCGTCTGGTCTGCGTTGACATTAATGAAAAAACCCTCGAGCAGGTACGCAAGCTCCGGGGAGAGTCGGTAGAAACCTATCAAGGGGATGCTACCAGCCGGCTGGTGTTGCAGAAGGTCGGGATCTCCCCAGGCGACACTTTGGCCATCACTACCTCGAGCGAGGAAATCAATCTTGAAGTCGCCCGGGTGCTGCACCGACATTTTCCCGACGTGCGTACCATCGGAATCGGCATCACCCAGGCCGGCATTCAGGAGATGTCCGCTCTTGGGGTTGAAGTCGAAGGGATTTTTGCCGCCAGCGCCACCGGACTGCGCAACCGCCTCGAGCATCGCGCCAAAACCGTACACGGTATCGGTCTCGGCAAAAACGAAATCCTCGAAGTCGAAGTCTCGCCCAGTTCACGCCTGGCCAACAAGCCGCTCGGCTGGCTGCGCCCGAAGAGCTGGCGATTCGGTCTGATCTACCGGGACGGCAACATCGTCATCCCCGGCAAAACAGCCGTTCTCAAACCCCGCGACAAAGTGGTCATTCTCGGTGAGCCGCGGGTTCTCAAAACGGTGGCCGAACGTCTCTCTTCGAGATTTTCCGACTTTCCCCTCGAGTATGGCGACACCGGCCTGATGATGGTCGGTCACAAAGAAGAACCCGCCTTTTTCTCTGAAGTCGCCTACCTGGCCAGTACTCTTCCCCTGCGCCGTTTTATCCTGGCCGTCGCCGAGAAAGCGGAAATTCCCGAACAGCTGCTCCAACTGATCGCCGACAAGGATCCCGTCACCATCGAGATCAGCCGCTTTGCCTCTCCAGTGGAGGCCGTTCGCGCTACCATGGAAAAGACCTCCAGCAACCTCGGTCTGTGCGTTATGAGTCCCCATTTTCTCTTCCACCAGACCTCCGCAGCCCGGGCTAAACGCCAAGTTCTGGATATCTTCGACAAGCTCCACTGCCCGATACTGCTGGCGGCCGGAACCCATCCTTACGAAAAGATCGCGGTCCCCTGTATCGACCTGAACGCCAGCCACAACGCTCTGGAAGCGGCCATTGACGTTTCAGCCGACATGTACAGCTCCATCGAAGCGCTGCTGGCCCTGCCGTCCAAATACATCACCACCGAAAAAGAGGGGGACGTTTACGCCCTGCTGAAAAAAAACATCTCTGACGTCGCCCTCGCCTACCGTTCGAACATCCGCCGGATCGAGCTCACCGGCAACCCGATTCACCGCTTTTCCCAAACCTTGAACGACTACAACCTGCAGGTCAACGAAATCAGCGATGCCACCGGTGGCCACCTGCTGCGCCGCATCTTTCACCCCGATGTTCCCTGGAGCGTCGTCCGCCGCGCCAAACCGAGCGCCCTGCTGATTCCCGCCATCGGGGAAGCGCTGTGAGGGAACTCCATGGTTAAGCAGGAAACCGCCATCCTCCTGGTACTCACCGGAACCGCGGTGATCCCCTTCGTCGCCCGGCGGTTCCGCATCCCCTCGTCGGCCCTCGAAATCGTCTACGGTTTCCTGCTCTTCAACTTCGTCATCACCCATCGCCCCGAGTGGTTTGAGGTACTGCGCGAACTCGGCTTCATCTTTCTCATGTTCATCGCCGGCATGGAACTCGACATCGCCCGCGTGCTGCGCTCGCGCAAGGCGGTCTGGCTGGCGCTGGTGCCGCTGGCGTCTTTTATCCTGGCGCCCTGCCTGTTCGTCGCCATGGGCCAACCGTTTTTTCTCGGCATCGCCGTCGCCCTGATTTCCGCCGGCATCGCCATCCCGGTCCTCAAAGAATCGGGCCTTATTGATCAGCCGATCGGCCAGACCATCGTCAATGTCGCCCTCATCGGCGAATTATTTTCGATCCTCGCCCTGACCTTTCTCGACGCCTTTCACAAGCACGGGATAACCCTCGATGCCGCCCTCGAACTCGGCAAGCTGGCGGCCCTGCTCGGCTTCGCCCTGCTGCTCCTGAAAATTCTCTACCTGCTGGCCTGGTGGTTTCCCGACCGCATCACCAAGGTCATGGAGAGCGAAGACCCCGTCGAAGAGGGGATCCGCGCCGTCGTCACCGTCGCCTTCTTCGGCGCCGTGCTCGCCGTGCTGGCCGGCGCCGAGGCAATTCTCGGCTCGTTTCTGGCCGGCACCATCTTCAGCTACGTATTCCGCAAGCGGCACCGCTTCGAAGAGAAAATCAACGCCGTCGGCTTCGGCTTTCTCATTCCCTTCTTCTTCGTCGGGGTCGGCTCCCAGCTCGACAAGAACCTGCTCACGTCGCCCGACGTCGTACTGCAGGCCCTCTTTCTCACCCTGATGATCCTGGTCAGCAACCTGGTTACTCTCCCCATGCACCGCCTTCTCGGTCTCGATCTACGCGAGGCGGTCTCCATGGCCCTGCTGTTGTCGGCTCCCCTCACTATGATTGTCGTCGCCGGCAGCCTCGGCCTTCGCATGGGCCTGTTCACCACAGAAACCAACGGTGCCCTGGTCCTCACCGCCCTCCTCGCCAGTTTTATTTACCCTTCGCTGTTTCGACTCGTCGTGCAACGAAAACCGCAGTAGGGGCACGATTCATCGCGCCCCGGTTACTACACCTGTTTGCCATATTCGGGCGCAATAAATTGCGCCCCTACGGGGGTTATAACGGGCGCGATAAATCGTGCCCCTACGTGCGGTTTGTACCGTCGCTGTTCTGGGGTGTGGTTTTCATGCCCTGCCGTCGTATTCGGGCGTAATAAATTGCGCCCCTACAGGGGTTATATAACGGGCGCGATAAATCGTGCCCCTACAATCGTGTTGGGTTATTTTCGTCCTCTTCCCATTTCACCGGGTTTTCGACAATGTATTGCCGAATGGCATCCAACTCACGGTCGTCGCGGATGACTCGTTCGTAATAATTGCGTTGCCATACCGGCGAACCGGGATTATTACGTAATTGGTTGATCGCATAGGTACAACGTGCCTTGAATCCACGAATAATTTCACCAACAGTTTTGGTGGACACAATGGATTGTGCTCCAACGATTTCGATGATGCCATGGATATGATTCGGCATAACCACGAATTCGTCTAGCTGTATACCGGAATAATGTTCCGGCAATTGTTGCCACTGCGTTTGAACGATGCGCCCGTATTCTTTCAACCGCATCGTTCTGTTCATGATCTCGCCCAACAGACATTCCCGCTGATAGGTACAGATCGTCACAAAATACGCACCGTCGCATGAATAATCGTAATCCCTTAACCGAATGGACCGCCGATGATGAATGTCCGGATCGTACACCATTGCCCCCTCCGTAGGGGCGCGATTCATCGCGCCCTGTTTATCGCTACACCTGTTTGCCACATTCGGGCGCAATAAATTGCGCCCCTACGATTGATTTGATGTGTTTGTCTTTTGGGCATCGATTTTAGTTCTGCGGTAATTTGCCATTGTTCTCCATTGTTCTCCATTGATGCGGTTCGTTACCTCACCGCGTCCTACCGGGCTTTTTCCTGACTGGCGGGTTTGAGATCGTATGAGCCGGCTGCATTGAGCAAGAATATGCGTTCAGTGCGGTTTCTGTTTGCATTCGGCCGATTTCGATCAATTCCTCGGCTCGGTCAAACTCGTAGATGGTGCAGCTGTCCTTGGGGATTTCGATCAACACATCGGGGGAATAGGCGGCCAGTCTGAAGCGAGTGATGCTGTGCTGCATGGTATCGATGGTTTTTGAAATGACGTCAAAAAAACCGCTGTCATCCTTGGGAACACCATTGACTTTTTTTTGCAGACCATCGATGAACTCGACCACCATTCGGCGGTATTTGTTGCGATTCTGCGGTGGTTTGCCTGGACTGCGGTGTGTTACTGCGTGGCTTTTGGCTTTGCCGCTCAGGCTGACGGCGATGGTCAGATCGGTTATATCGTGCAGGGTCGGGGCGATCGGAATCGGGTTGAGAAGACCACCGTCCACCAGCTTACGGTCATCAAATGGAAACGCGGGAAAAATCGTCGGAAAGGCGATCGAAGCACGGATGGCATCGAACAGCGGACCTCTAGAAAACCAGACCTCCTTTTCTTCATCCAAGTCGGTGGCGACGGCAGTAAACGAAATCGGCAGGTCTTCGATGAGACGGTCGCCGATCAATT
>WTCI01000030.1 GCA_013138655.1 Desulfuromonadaceae bacterium
CAGATTTTCGTAGGTTTGAGAGCGAATAGCACCGCTATTTGTCGAAAACATACGGAAATATGAACCGATCAGACGGTTTCGCAGTAGGTTCTTGTATTCTCGGACAACCTCCTAGAGGGGATTCAGGCATGACGGGACTGGCAGAATCACACTACCGATTGGGCATGAATTACTATCATGGCAAAGGGGTGGTGAGATCTTATGCCGAGGCGCTCAAACGGTTTCAACTGGCGGCACAAGGGAAGTATCCTCGGGCAATTTTCATGCTCGGCCGGATGCACGACACCGGCAAAGGGGTGACACAGAATCCGGTCGAAGCCGTCAAATACTATCGCCAGGCCGCAGAACTCGGCTATGCAAGAGCCCAGAATATGCTCGGCCAGGCCTACATCAAGGGACACGGTGTTCCCGCCGATTATGATGAAGCATTTAAATGGCTCCGCTTGGCTGTCGATCAGAATTTTTCCGATGCCCAGTACAATCTGGGATTGATGTACGCCAAGGGGCATGGCGTCCCGAAAGATTTCCTCGAAGCACGCCGCTGGTGGGGGCTCGCTGCGGAACAGGGCAACCCCAAGGTCCAGTTTACCCTCGGTCATATGTACCTGGTCGGCAAGGGGGTCAAGAAGAATTATGGCAAGGCTCTACAATGGTTGCGCCAGGCCGCTGAACAGGGACTTCCCACGGCCCAATACCTTTTGGGGATGATGTACGTAAGGGGCACCGGGGTTCTGCAAAACAGCACTGAAGCCAGAATCTGGCTACAAAAGGCTGCCGAACAGAATTACCTGGATGCGATCTACAGCCTCGGTAAGCTCCTCAGCGCAGGCAGTGAAGAGGTTCGCGATCCGGCCTCTGCAGTGGTTTTGCTGCGCCAGGCAGCCACCCGTGGTCACCTGCGGGCCCAGGTGGCAGTTGCTCACCATTTTGCCAAGGGAATCGGCACCGCAGTGGATCTGCAACTTGCCTATCACTGGTGGCTCGAAGCCGCCAATGCTGACAATGCTGATGCCCAGTACAATCTGGGGGTTATGTATCTGAATGGCAAAGGGGTCAAACGAGACACTCTCGAAGGAAAAAAATGGCTGATCAGCGCTGCCGATCAGGGACATACCAAGGCGCAGTACTGCCTCGGCGTCATGTACTCAACCGGCAAAGGAGTCCCGCAGGACATCGATGAAGCCCTGCGCTGGAAAGAAGCTGCCGAATTCTGGGAATCGCTCTAACCGACATTTCCCGCCAGCACGACAGGATACAAACATGCCGACAATCAGCTGTCCCCATTGCGGGGCCAAGCGCAACATGCCGCAGGAAAAACTCCCGGCACGCAAAGTCAGGGCGCGCTGTCCGCAATGCCGGCAAACTTTTAACTTTGACCCGACTGACCACCTCCCCCACCGGAATGCCGCAAAGACCACAACCCGCAGCATCAACTGCCCGTATTGCAGCCTGCCGCGCGAGCTGCCGATAAAACGGCTTCCGGACAACCACGCAACACTGACCTGTCGTCGCTGCCGACGAAACTTCCACCTGAACCAAAACCAGGCTGACCCTGAGCCCGAATCCACCGCTCCGAGAAAACTGATCAGCACCGGGAAACTCCTGACTGACAGCTGGGAACTTTTCTGGCAACGTGGCTGGGGCCTGCTGGGGCTCTACCTGCTCTGCTTCCTGCTGATTTTTGCCCCGCTGGCACTTGCCGCCCTGACCGCTCCCAAGATGATCATGAATCACCCATGGCTGATCTGGAGCTGCCTGTTGCTCGGGATCAGCTATGCCGTCATCGGCAGCGCCTGGATCACCGCCAGCATGTTCCACTACATCGTCGATTCAAGTCTCGGCGTCAAAACGGCACTGACACTCGGCTGGCAACACCTGTGGAACTTCGCCGGGCTGCTCCTGCTGTGGTTTTTACTGATTGCCGGCGGATCCCTCCTGTTGATCATCCCGGGAATTATCTTCACGATCTGGTTCCTCTTCTGCCAGTATGTGCTGGCCGAAGAGGGAGTTGGTGGCCTTAAGGCCCTGGAAAAAAGCCGACAACTGGTGCGGGATTATTGGTGGCCGGTTTTCGGCCGATTTATGCTGTTGATGCTGATCACCCTGACCATTTCAAACCTGGCGGGTCGGATTCCGGCCATTGGCAACTCCATCAATCTTGTCCTCTCCCTGCTGTTGACACCTTTCTCTCTGTTCTACTACTACCTGCTCTACGAAGACCTGAAACGCTGTCCCCAGCGTCCTTCCCGAGACAATTCGCTGAATCGTACTCCGCTTTTGCTGGCCCTGTGCGGCTGGCTGCTGATCCCGGCAGTGCTGCTTTTTGCCAACCACCAGGGCGACTTATCCCCACGGCTATCGGCAGGAGAAAACCGAACAATCCTCAACAAGCTTTTTGACGCAGAGGAATTTCCCCTTGCAGAGTTCTCAGACCAGTCAAATCCTCCCCCCAAGCGACGGCCGCCCGAGCCTCTGACCCAGGCAGATTACGAGCGCCTGCTGGCGGAAAAACTCCTGCCGGAAAATCAGCAGGAACTCAGCCTCGGCCCCGCGACCTTGTCAGCTGAGCAGTTTTGGGCAGATGAAAAGGAACCGCACCTCTGGCTGAAACTGCGGCTGGCGGAACTGCCGAACCTGGCCTTGTCACCACGCCGCTCCGCCCGCATACTGATCAGAGAAGTTCTCGATTCTGCCGCCCGTAATCGCTACGATCATCTACACAGTTTTGAGAACCCCGCGTTTCAATGGGTCGATATTCTCTCCGGCGGGCTCCAGACAGAACAGCTCAGTGGCATCCGCAGTGTCTACCTGAAGCAGGGAACCCGCCTGGAGCAGATTCGCAGCATCAGTGGTTGCCTGGAAATCAACTTGCCACTGGGCATCAAAACACTGCAACTCGATCGTGCCGATATCGGAAAAAAACTCAAGGTTGCCGGGAAGTTCTTACAACTTGAAAGTTTCGGAAAAAATCGTATTTCCCTGATTTTCCAGGGCAAATTATCAGAAATTCTGAGTATCCAAGCCGTCAACCGGCAACATGAAGCGCTGCAAGATGCCGGCATCAACTGGCAACAACATGGCGAAAAACTCACCCTGAGTCAGATGTTCAGTGGCGAAATCGACAGTGTCACCATTCTGGTCGCCAGCGATTCAATAACCCGCAGCTACCCCTTCGAAATCACCCGCTGAAACGACCCGCTTCTATGCATACTTGCATCTTCAATGCATTTATGCATAGAATGGCCCGCCTGCTGACCTACGGAAGCCCGCTATGACTCTTGAGAAAGCTCAACTCCTGCACAACCTGGCACCACAGTCGTTGGCCGACGCCACGGCACGCTCGCTGTTTGTCATTGATCTACAGGGGCAGGTCTCACTGGTGAGCAAACTTGCTCGTGAAAATCTGCAGATCACTCCGGGCGCCAGATTTCACACCGCCTTTCCCGAACTATGGCCGCAGGTTGAACAGGTTCTTGAGGGGATCACCGGCAACCAGGAATTCCCTTTGCAAGTTGCCGGGCGGGAATACCTGGTCGGCATCAACCCGCTGCTCGATGACAATAAAATTATCGGAGCCGTGTGCATTCTCGTCGACAGCGCCCGGCTCGACACCATGATCCGCCAGCTCCCGTCCTTTAACACCCTGACCCGTGAGCTGGACACAATCATCGACTCCTCGTCGGACGGGCTGTTCGTCTGTGATGCCGATGCCAATGTGATCCGCATGAATCCGGCTTCCGAGCGGATTCACAAAACCAGTGCCGGTGAAATCGTCGGGCACAATATGCGGGAACTGATCAACAGCGGATTCATTAATCGCTCCGCCGCCCTGGAAGCGAGCCTGAGCAAAAATCCGGTCAGCCTGCTGCAGAACAAGGACGGTCGGAAACTGATTTCAATTGCAACACCGGTGTTCGACGAACGGGACGAACTGATCAGAATTGTCGTCAGCGAACGAGACACCACAGAAATTGACGATCTCCAGCGAGAGCTGGAAGAACAGGAAGCGATCAGCGACGGCTTTCGCGAACAAATGCTGGCCATGCAGCACGAGGAACTGAAATCACGCCGGATTATTGCCCGCAGCCCGAAGATGATCCGTGCCCTGCAACAGGCGATTAAGGCTGCCAAGGCCGATTCCTCGGTGCTGGTACTCGGCGAATCGGGGGTCGGCAAGGGACTGATCGCCGACCTGATCCACAAAAATTCGCGCCGCGAAGCCAACCCACTGATCAAAATCAACTGCGGCGCCATCCCCGAATCGCTGATCGAGGCCGAACTGTTCGGCTACGAAAAAGGTGCTTTCACAGGCGCTCAGACGTCCGGCAAGCCGGGCCACTTTGAACTTGCCGATGGCGGTACCCTGTTTCTCGATGAAATTGCCGAACTGCCCCTATCGTCCCAAGTCAAACTGCTCCGTTTTCTCGAAGACGGCTGCATCACCCGGCTGGGTGGCACCAACAGCAAAAATGTCGATGTCCGGGTAGTGGCCGCAACCCATCGTGATCTTGAACAGATGATCGAACAGGGGCGCTTCCGCCTCGACCTCTATTACCGATTGCATGTCATTCAGATCCAGGTTCCGGCCGTTCGCGAACGCCGCGATTGCATCGTCCCGCTGATCCGACACTATATTGATGAATTTAGTGTCCAAAACGACACGACAAAACGGTTGACTCGCGCTGCCCTGGATGCCCTCGCCGACTATTCCTACCCGGGGAACGTCCGCGAACTGATGAATATTTGCGAACGCCTGGTCGTTATGTCCGAAACCGAGCTGGTCGATCTCCCGGACCTGCCGGCCCAGATCATCAGTCGTAGCGAGAACCTCGACATCAGCAACCTCGACTGGCCGGAGGGGATGACCCTGCAGCAGACACTCGATCGAGTGGAGAAAAGCATCCTGATAAAGGCCCGGGAACGATTTCGCAATCAGATGGAGGCGGCAGACGCCCTCGGCGTCAATCAGTCGACCATCGCCCGCAAGCTGAAAAGACACGGCTTAAGCTGAACCCTGAATCCCCAGGAGGCTGTCCGAGAATACAAGAACCTCCTGAACAACCGACAGATCCGGACAAGAAAAAAACACCTCCCGACACAATTATGCATCCCTGCATAAAACACTCGCTCGATTTGCCCGGCAAAGCTTCCCATACCCTCTTCCGGGAAACAGAAAAACTCTTTTCACCTT
>WTCI01000166.1 GCA_013138655.1 Desulfuromonadaceae bacterium
AAACCGGGACTGTCCCCACCGGCTCCTGAGCGAAAGCGAAGGGTGGGGGCTGTCCCAGACTTTCGCGATGCGAACCACTACAGTTTCATAACCGTAAAACCGGGACAGCCCCCGATGGTGCTGGGGACAGTCCCGGCTTTACTCCTACAAAAGACCTTAAACTAGCGCCATTCGATTCCATCCTCTATTTCAATCCATTCAAAAAGAATAAAGAATGGTTTGAAGTAAACATCGGAGGTTTTCGATTGACACGTTCGCGAATCACGGCCGATCCGAGCAGACGCTTGTGAAGGAAGCGACGGGCAGCGGAGCGATCCCAATCCCCGCTCACCTGATACCGCTGATAAAGCCCAAGTTCACTCCGCTCATCCTGGAGTTGTGCTTCTGTCATCCCGTACTGGGCAGGGTCGTCGAGCATCCCGGAACTGCGGGGCAGATTCATGATTGAGATATTGAGAAAGGCGATTTTTTCTGCCTCTGCCTCAAGGAAATCAAGTGTCATCTCAGCATCAGCTTCCGTCTCGCCCGGTGTCCCGAGCATAATGTAAACGTAGGCGGCAATCCCGGCCTCGTGCAGGTTGCCGAGAATTTTCTTCGCTGAAGCAACGGTGATCCCCTTGCCGAGCCGATCAAGAACCTGTTGTGAACCACTCTCCAGTCCCAGTTGCAATATGCAGCAACCAGCTTGTGACAGCTGCTGAACAAAGTCGCCATTTTCCAGAATCGGTTCAAAACGCACAAACCCGAACCAACGCAGCCCCTGCAAATCATCTCTCCGGGCCGCCAAACCGCGCAGAATATTCACCGGGATGGCATTATCGGTGAGATGGAAATTGCGCACCTTGTGCTGTTTCGACAAGGTGGACAACAACAAGGGAAAATCCTCCGGAGCAAAAGCCTGGTAGGGGTGAACCGGGGCAACGGCCTCGGGACAGAAAAGGCAGTTCTGCCAATAACAGCCGCGTGATGAACTCACCGGCAGGACCGGTTCAGGAGAGAAGTACTCACCCAGACGGGCAAAATCGAAATCAGGACAAAAACCGATGCTGCCGGCATCGGCAAGAAAATATTCACTTGCGGCCTGTTCTGTAGCCAAGCTGACCAGAGGTGCTTCGCCAGGTCCGAAAACCAGGTGGTCGAACGGGGGTAAACGCAGATTCAACTGCCGCAGGGGACGTTGCCAGGAGGTGATCAGGCCACCACCAGCAACCAGGGTTGCCGCAGGAAACTGCCTCCGCAACAGCCCGGCGAGCTCAAAAGCAGGCAGCGCCTGGTGCAGGTAGTTGATCGACAGAGCGATCAGCTTTGGTGGCGATTGTGCAAATTGGGGCAGCAGCTGCTCTTGAAAATAACGCCGGAATAAGGTTCGGGCTGTTCCATTGACAAATTTCTCTAGATCGTCAGGAGCAAACACCGAATATTGCTGATTCCGGTAATTGCCGAGCGTCAGCCGTTCCGCCTTATCGTCCCGACACCAGAGCGTCAGCAGGCGGTTCAAATGGCGAACAGCAGTGCTGTACCGGGCGAAAGACGTTCCTGCCGCGGGAGAACGGAGCAGATCAAGGGAGGCCTGCCGATGCCGCAACGCTCGGTGAATACTGGTTGTTGGATTCGGACCTGACAGCTCAGTGAGTTGCTCAGCACTCAGAAGATAAAGAAAGGCATCAAGGTTGGCATCAACAACGGTAACGGGATGCCCCTGTTTTTGCAATGCGGCAGTTAACACGGCCAGCGACAAGGGCGGCTCAGTCGCTTTAACAACGGGAGGCTGGATGAGTAAAATATCTGACATAACGGCCACTCGGCGCGAGAAGAAGAACCATATCGCTGACCGTTATGACACAAACAGTAAATTTTGTCGTCTGCTGTTTCGACTGAATGAAAATACCGACGGCTGATCGCTAACGATTTCCCCACTCTCGCCATAACTGTGCGACAAAAGGGGTGTCAACCCACGCCCGTGAAGGGGGCGACCCAAGTACTCAGTACTCAGTACTTGGTGTTTCAATCCACGCCCCCGCGAAGGGGGTAGTAATGATTTAAACGCCTGCACAACCTCGTCCAACGTCCCGTAGGGGCGATCCTTGTGATCGCCCTGATTGTGACAACCATCATGTTGAAATGGGCGAATACAAGATTCGCCCCTACGATAATCATTATTGCGGGCGGGAAAAACAAGAATTCCGTGGAAATGCTTTGGCATGATGACGTAATGATCCAATGTGACGATGAGAGAGTCCGATGAGAAGCACACGAGAGGGCTTCGTTCTACTGGCGTGCCGTACGCAGGTTGGCGATCCGGACTTCATAATTGGAGCGGAAGGGGTTGATATCCAGCCCACCCCTTCGGGTGTAGCGGGCATAAACCGTCAACTGCTGCGGCTGACAATAGCGCATCAGGTCAACAAAAATCCGTTCGACACATTGTTCATGGAACTCGCTATGCTGCCGGAAAGAGATCAGGTAACGCAGCAGCGCTTCGCGATCGATTTTGCCGCCACGGTAGCGGATCAGCACACTCCCCCAGTCGGGCTGATTGGTCACCAGGCAATTGCTCTTCAACAGATGGCTATGTAGAGTCTCCTCGACCTGCCGGTCCGGGTCGGCAGAATTTTCCAGCAGGGCAGGATCAAGAGAGTATTTATCCACCTCAATATCGAGATCATCGATACACTCCCCCGGCAAGGGCTGGATCTGTTCAGCGGCAAACTGATCACTATCGAACAGGCGCACCCGGACCCCGGCACCGGCAGCGGCCGACAAATCGGCAATCATCCGCTGCTCAACGTCAGCAAAATCAATGAATCGGGTCTGATTGAAAGAGTTCAGATAAAGTTTGCACGATTTCGATTCGATCAGGTTGGGTGATACGCAAGGGAAATGAAACTCCCCCATGGCGACAATCGGCTTGCCCTTCAGGTTGAGCCATGAAAGTTCAAAAGCATTCCAGATATCATAGCCCTGAAACGGCAATTCCCCGGTTACACCGATGACATCCCGCTTGATCTGCCGCGGAAAAGGACAAAGCAATTGCGGGTCGTAATCACAAACATATGCAGTGGTTTTACTCAATGGCAGGGAAGCTTCATAATCGGTCATGGTTTGCCTGAAAAATAGGGGTCTTTATCAGCAATATCGATGGAAAAACATACCACTTGATAATAAATACTGATATGCTTTTCAGCTCATTCCGGTCCGTCCATTAAGGCCCGACCGAAGAGCCAGCATAAAGACAGTATTTTAACAGCCGTCAACATGGAGAAACATATGAAAGTCGGATTAGTCGGTTGGCGCGGCATGGTTGGTTCCGTGCTGATGCAACGCATGGTTGAAGAGAATGACCTTGCCGGGGTCAAAGCGGTTTTTTTCTCCACCTCGCAGGCGGGCCGGGCTGCCCCGGACTTCGGTCAGGGCTCGGGCACCCTGGAGGATGCCGCGGATCTTGGCAAACTCGCCGAGCAGGACGTCATCATCACCTGCCAGGGGGGGGATTACACCAAGGAGATCCACCCACAACTACGGGCCGGCGGCTGGAACGGCTACTGGATCGATGCTGCTTCAGCACTGCGGATGGAAGAGAACGCGATCATCATCCTCGATCCGACCAACCGCGATGTCATCGAAGAGGCGTTGAAAAACGGGATCAAAGACTTCATCGGCGGTAACTGTACCGTCAGCCTGATGCTGATGGCGATCGGCGGACTGTTCAAGGCCGGGCTGGTCGAATGGGTCACCGCAATGACTTACCAGGCGGCCTCAGGCGCCGGTGCCCCCAATATGCGCGAGCTACTGGCACAGATGGGCGTCCTGAACGCAGCGGTTGCTGAAGAACTCAGCACCCCCGGGTCGGCGATCCTCGAAATCGACAAGAAGGTCACCGCCTCCCTGCGCGGCGACGACATCCCGACTGCCGAGTTTGGCTTTCCACTGGCGGGCAGTGTACTCCCCTGGATCGACCGCGAGGTTGAGGATGGCCAGAGCCGGGAAGAATGGAAAGGCTACGCCGAAACCAACAAGATTCTCGGCAACCAGACCCCTGTTCCGGTCGACGGCATCTGCGTACGGATCGGTGCCATGCGCTGCCACAGCCAGGCGCTGACCATCAAACTGAACAAAGATCTGCCGATAGAAGAGATTGAGCAGATTATCGGCAATGACAATCAATGGGTCAAACTGGTTCCGAACAGCAAAGCCGAGACCCTGGCCCAATTAACCCCGACGGCGACCTCCGGAACCCTGAGTGTCCCGGTCGGTCGGGTACGAAAAATGAAGATGGGTCCGCAATACCTCTCCGCCTTCACCTGCGGCGACCAATTGCTCTGGGGCGCTGCTGAACCCTTGCGGCGGATGTTGCGAATTCTGCAAAGAAAATAAGTTCAGAGGTAACTATTCAGCATTATCAGATCAGGAGAAAAAACGCCTGTCATCCCCGAGTGCTGCTATCGGGGATCCAGTCTTTCTGTCTTCTGAAATCTGGATTCCGGCTAAAATCCTGCCGGAATGACTGTCTTTTGTACTGTGCTGAATAGTTACTCACAGAGAAACAAATTCCAAAAAGCCCGACAGAGAGGTTCTGTCGGGCTTTTCTGTGGGTTGCTTCCGAAAACCAATTCAGCCGGAGGACCTTTGGTCAACAACGATACTGCTTCCCGGATGCTTCTTGGCGGCATTTTTGGTTTCGGTACAGATATCAATGATCTCAAACGCACTGGCCACTTTCCGCTTTGTCAAATCGACTGCCCCCATACTGAGACTGACCAGCGGATGTTGCTTTTCCAGCCCCTCCCGGTTCGCAGCAAGTACGTATCCCCGGGCAACATCTTCCGGAGAATAAAATTCCGGAATCCCGGTATCGATCCGCCGGATAATCTCTTCGACCACCGCACGATATTTATCAACCGGCAGAACCAGAACAAAATCATCGCCCCCGATATGGCCGAAAAAGGCCTCGCCACAACCGTTTGCCTGCAGGGCCACCTTGATGACATTGGCGGTAAAATTGATGATTTCGTCCCCCTGCGCGAAACCATAGGTATCGTTAAATACCTTGAAATTGTCCAGATCGGCATAAATCGCACAGGCCGCCTCACCGGCCTCAACCACCCGGTGTAATTCATTGAGGATACTGGTATTCCCCGGCAGGCCGGTATTCGGATTGGCATCCAGAGCCAGTTGATTGAGCCGCTGCAACTCTTTGATGGCGCTGCTGAGAGCAAGCTGGTTTTTGATTCTGGCCTTGACCGTTGGCGCATTGAAAGGTTTGGTGATATATTCAACAGCTCCCGCTTCAAAGCCTTTGGCCTCTGCGGCTACCGTGTTCAACGACGTCACAAAAACCACTGGCAACTCTTTGCTCTGCTCATCAAGCTTAAGTTGCCGACAGAGTTCAAAACCATCGATATCGGGCAGGGCGGTTTCAAGAATCACCAGATTAACCGAGTTTTTCTGCAACTGCCTGGAAATATCAGCTCCAGTCTTTGCCGTCACAATATGATACTCATCTTTTAAAGCACCAATCAGCGTGACCGTGCTGAGCAGGTCGGCATCCGCTATCAAGATACGCTTTTTACCGTTTAGCGCCATAATCGAGCCTGACTCTCATCGTCTTTGTCACCGGCAGATATTTCCAAGGGAGCCTGTACTTCCGACAAACATGGTCTTTAATGCTTTGATTATACTGTAGATTTCGAACTTATCACAATTTTGCGAAACCTTCCCAAAAAAAATAACCGGAGAGAGGACATCAAGTTTTGTCGCAACCCGCAGAAGCCCCCCCCCCCTGAACGAAACGTCAGTTACTGCTGGGCCCTGCGTGCAGCCTGTTTGAATTATTAAACTTTTCCGGATAATTGGCCGACAAGGAAAGAGCACCTGAATTTATGCATACATCGGTCAGGAAAAAAGAATGAGCATAACAAAAGACATCATCACATTGATCACACTGCTTTTTGTCGTCGCCGCAGTGATCTTCAGCATTCATTGCCTGGGGTCACAGGTCGACAACAAGAGCAAATACACACACCCGATCACACGACCGGATGCCCGCTGGTAAACAAAAGCCGATGACCCGGCGGAATCAAATTAACCGGCGCTCTGACCCCTCGTAATTAATTCCACCCATACCACGGATCGGATCAAGTCCGACCTTGGCCCAACCGTCACTCCGCTCAAATTGGGCGACCTGCCGCGAATCGATCAAAGTATCCAACAGTGCCGGACTGATTCGATCTTTCACCCCGTTTTTGTAAACAACATTGATTTTGGTACTGCGTCTGAAAAACGCCATGCCGCGCCCCCTTTCCATTTGCCGTTCTATTTACCATCAAGCCTACTATTTTTTTGCCGGCTGGCAAGGGTTCTACAGTCTGAAAACACGCTTTACGCAATAATTCAGCTGAAGCAACAGGGTGCTGGATAGCACTAAGGATGCTGATTTTGTTCCAATCCGTCGGCAATGGCCGCCATCAAGCGTTCAACAATTCTCACATGGGTCGCCTTACAATCATCCAACAGCAGCAGGTCGGAAAAATCGACTGCCGCACCGAAATGGATCATTCCCTTCTGAGCAACACCGGGAAACCGCCAGCGGTTGACGCCACTCAAAGCGGCCGGGATCACCACCGGTCGGTGGTCATATATCAGCTTGCCGACACCACGATTCCCCTTTCCCAGTTTGCCCTCCCGGTTCCGCGTTCCTTCAGGGAAAAGCATCACTTTTTCAGTCTGCAACAGATCCCCAAGTTGCTTTCCCGCGCGTATGTCTCGCCCCCGCCTGACCGGAAATGCTCCCAACGTGCTGAAAACCCAGCCGAGAAACCGATTCTGAAACAGCTCCTCCTTGGCTGGAGCCCAAACCATCTGGAAGGGATGCCGATGGAACACGGCAACCGGCAGAAAAACGGTATCGTAGGCCGAGATATGGTTGGCGGCGATCAGCACCCCACCTTCTTCGGGCAACTGCTCGGCACCGACAACCTTGAGCCGATTCAGCAAATGAGCATACAAACCAATGATACTGGCAAAGAACATCACCCAGACACGGCGAAAAATTGAAACATGCACTGCTGAACTCCTTTACTGGTTCCTGACCCGGGGATTCTATAATACTGCCGTTTATCTGGCAATCAGAACAGTGATGGCGTCGCCATCTCATGACTTTTTACGAGACCATCAACAGTGTAGCTGACAAAATTCTTGCGGCAGGGCGATACATCCCGCATTATGTTGCCTCAACTGACAACACTATCGCAACAGCAGACAAAGGATCAGAAATATGGGTTGGTTATCAGGAATGATCGGCGGCGGTCTCGGGGCCATGGTTGCCGGGCCTATCGGAGCCATTATCGGCGCAACAATCGGAGCCGGCATGAGCGGTCGGCAGACCTTGCCCCAGCACGGTCCCGGCGGATTCAACCGGACACAGCAACGGCAGGCGATCTTTTTCACTGCGGCCTATTCGATGATCGGCAAACTGGCCAAAGCGGACGGCCGGGTTTGCAACGACGAAATCGCGGCCATCGAGAAGATATCCAGAGAAGCACTCGGGATGGACAGCCAGACCCGTGAATTCGCTCTCAACGTCTTCACCCAGGCGAAAGACCGTCCCGAGCCTTTTGCCGCTTATGCCCGGCAATTTGGTGATCTGTTCTGGCAGGATCAACAGCTCTGCAGCTTTATGATGAGCTTTCTCTTTCAAGTGGCCATGGCCGATGGTGAGCTGCATCCACAGGAGGAAACCATGCTGCTGGAGGCGAAAACCGCCTTCAGACTCCCGGAAAGCCTCTATCAATCGTTGCGCAGCCGCTATGTCGGTCAGCATTCCAGCTCGGTCAGACTGGCCAAGCATTACGAAAATCTCGGGGTGCCGAACAACGCCACCAGCGCGGAAATCAAAAAAGCTTACCGCCGGAAAGCAGCGGAATTTCATCCTGATAAAATTGAAGGGAAAGGTCTGCCGCCTGAATTTATCAAGTTTGCCAATGACCGGTTGGCAGAAATCAACGAATCCTACGATACGGTTATGAGTTCACGTAAATAGCGGGAACGGTCCGACAAAAGGGGAACATTCCCCGCGGAAAGCCAAGAGGTCACAGCATGGCACATCTGACTGAACTAGCTGCCTGGAAAGCACTGGAAGCCCATCGGCGGGAGTTGGCTCAACGGCACCTGCGGCAACTGTTCAGCGACGATCCGCAGCGTGCTCAGCGTTTTTCCCTGCGTTTTGACGACATCCTCTTCGACTATTCCAAACACCGGATCACTGAAACGACGCGGCGGTTGCTGATTGATCTGGCAGAGCAATGTGAGCTGCGCAAACAGATCGAGCAGATGTTCAGCGGCGAGCGGATCAACCGCACTGAGCAACGCGCCGTCCTGCACGTCGCCCTGCGCAATCGCAGTCACCAACCGATGCTGTTTGAGGGTCGGGATGTCATGCCGCAAATCAATGCGATGCTGGAAAAGATGCGCGTTTTTTGTGAGCAGGTACGCAGCGGTCAATGGCTCGGCTTTACCGGCCGGCCGGTCACCGATATCGTCAACATCGGTATCGGCGGCTCCGATCTCGGACCGCTGATGGTGACCGAGGCGCTCAAACCTTACGGCGACCCGAACCTTCGCGTACACTTTGTCTCCAATGTCGATGCCACCCACATCAAGGAAACCCTGAAAGATCTCAACCCGGAAACCACCCTGTTCCTGATTGCCTCGAAAACCTTCACCACTCAGGAAACCCTGGCGAATGCGCACTCGGCCCGCCAGTGGCTACTCGCCTCACTGACCGCTGAAAACGCTATCGCCCGGCACTTTGTCGCCATCTCCACCAACACCGAACTGGTCAGCAACTTCGGCATTGACCCGGCCAACATGTTCGAGTTCTGGGATTGGGTCGGCGGTCGGTACTCCCTCTGGTCCGCCATCGGCCTGTCGATCGCTCTCTCCATCGGCATGGACAATTTCGAGGAATTACTTCTCGGTGCCCACCAGATTGATGAGCATTTCCGCACCGCCCCTTTCGAACAGAATATTCCGGTCCTGATGGGCCTGCTCGGCATCTGGTACAACAATTTCTGGGATGCGGACAGCCACGTCATCCTCCCCTACGATCAATACCTGCATCGCTTTCCGGCCTATTTCCAGCAGGGCGATATGGAAAGCAATGGCAAACGGGTCACCAAGGAGGGAAAAGAGGTTGATTACTCGACCGGGCCGATCATCTGGGGAGAACCGGGCACCAACGGACAACACGCCTTCTATCAACTGCTTCATCAGGGGACCAAGCTGGTGCCGGCCGATTTCCTCGCAGCGGTTGAAAGCCACAATCCGCTCGGCAATCATCAGCAGCTGCTACTGGCGAACTTCTTTGCCCAACCGGAAGCCCTGATGATGGGCAAAACCGCCGAGGAGGCCCGTGCTGAAATGGAGGCGGAAGGCTTGTCAACTGCACGGATTGAGCAGTTGTTGCCACACAAGGTCTTCCCCGGCAACCGACCGAGCAGTTCTTTTTTGTTCCGCAAATTGACCCCGAAAACTCTCGGCGCACTGATTGCCTGTTACGAACACAAAATTTTTACTCAGGGAGCCATTTGGGATATCAACCCCTTTGATCAGTGGGGAGTCGAATTGGGTAAGCAGCTGGCAAAAAAAATTCTACCGGAGCTTTCCGGAAACGAGGATGTCCGCAGCCACGATTCTTCAACAAATAACCTGATCAATTACTATCGGCAGCTGCATCGTGACGGCTGAATGACCGCTTTTTTAAAACCGGGTTCGTAGCACGCTCCCCAGCAAAACCGGGACTGTCCCCACCGGCTCCTGAGCGAAGGCGAAGGGTGGGGGCTGTCCCAGGCTTTTGCGATGCGAACCACCACAGTTTCATAACCGTAAAGCCGG
>WTCI01000011.1 GCA_013138655.1 Desulfuromonadaceae bacterium
CCTGCAGGCTCAAAGAGGTGTCCATAGGTGCGCATACCAAGACAGTGAATATAGTCTTAAAACTTAGAGACAAAAACACCCTTCTCAAATATTAACACAGAGATATTTTCTTTTCCTCCGACTCAAACCAATGCATATTCTCTTCAATAGAGGCCACATAAGGCCGACGGATGCCATGGTAATCGAGCGGCGAACCGATTGGTTTCCAAACCAGCCCCCAGCGCTGCAGCAGAGCATATAACCCTTCCGACATCACCGCATACAGATGAGTCAGGCCCAGTTCAATACTTTCGGCATAAACACAGTGATAAAGACCGGTGACAAGATCAATCTCAAAACGCTTTCGCCAGCTGCGCTTTTCCTTTTCATCAAGTAGACTGATCACATTATCGCCATAGATCGCCTTGTCGACCATCCGCTGTCGATATTCTTTACTGATCGCCAGCCGGGAAATTTCGCCGACCAGCTCAGGGGAGATATCTGGCACCGAATTCCAGTCAACCGCAAAATGGTTCAGAGCAGGAAAACCCAGCGCAGAGGGTAAAATAATCCGCGCAGTCCCGACAACTTTACCCGTATGGGTTTCGCAAGCACTGAAATGGGTTGACACCGGGTCAAATTCGTCCATCTCCAATTGATTTAGATAATCGCAGGCATTTTCATACCCACATTCGAGGCAGTAAACCTTGAACCGGAGTCGGTAAATCTCCTCTATCTGCGCATCTGAGAGCGCGATTTTTTTGTACTGAAAGGAATCCATTTTTTTTCTCCTGACTTTTCATTTAAGGATCGATAAGCATCTCAAAACAAATTCTACCACAGATAAAAATGACTGTAACTTGTTGTTTTATATTTATTTTTAACATTTTCAAGATTAATAAATTAGAACAAATAGCAGCATGGAACTTCTATAATCTTATCGGGATGTTAGATGATTCAGAGACAAATGAAGATTTTTGCTGGCGCAGGTTTCTAAAATGAGCATAAGAACTTCGTATGAGAAATGACGGTAAATCTTAAAAGTCAAATTTCGGGAAACGTAATCAGTTAGGTCAAAATAACAAGGGAGGTGAACTTGAGTGTCCACCTCCCTTGCATTCATCTAAAAAAGTCTTTTGATTTATTTATTTTCTACGCCGGGCATGGAAACCAAGACCAAGAAGACCGCTACCTAGAAGAATCAGAGTGGAAGGTTCTGGAATGGGGGTGGTTCCAATACGACCAGTGAGAAACATCTCTTCAAAACCATTGTTTAGACCATCAAAGTGAAATTCCGTCACAAAGAGAAAATCAGGATTATAAGAGCTCAAGGTCATAGTGGGAGAAAAGGCAATAAAGTCAGGTTTTCCCGAACCTATGTTATGTTCCCCCTCGTATTCTTCACCAGAGAGACCAGTCGCTTCGTACACGCTGAATGCCAGAGCTTGTTCATATTCGTCAAATGAACCATCATTTATTGCATCTAGCGCCCAAAATTCAATAATGTCACCGGTCACTGGATCAATAATCATCACCTGGCCGCTCAGGTAAACATCGCTATCTTCATCAACACCTATTTGATTTAAGTCTAAGTAAAATACAGGGATGTCATTGTTGGGATCAAAAGCCTGTAGATAACTCAGAACACCACCGACCGTAACAGGTCCATTCACATCAGTCGCTCCTCCAGGAGGGTCGTCCACAACACCATCATTATCTTGATCATTCTGTCCCCACCAACCGTCAAAGGAACTAGCATTGGTGTTATAAACTGGATCTTCAAAGTCGAAGGCATCACCAGGCCCGACGTCTTGATTATCTATACCTCCAGCACCGGTATAGAGAAGCACATCCAATCCACCTGAACCAGAAGGGAAAAAGTAATCACCATATGATTCAGGAATAAACCCATATTCTTGCATCTGATCAAGAATTGGCGCAGAATATGACCAGAAATCGTCATATCGGAACGCAGCAGGTATGCCGTCAATGAGTAACGCTTCGCGTAAAGCTCCTGTAGCATCCGGAGCCATCCCGTAAATCCCTGGCTCCGGGGGTAAAATAATATCAACGGCCAAGGCTGAACTGGCAAAAATCAAACTAGAGCCGACCAAAAAAATAATTTTTTTAGCATATTTTGATATACTCATCTTGACAACTCCTTTGCCGACAAACATCTTTAAAGCTAAATAGTCAAACCCATTTTACAAACTCAACCACATTATATGCAAGCATTGATCCAACCCTCAATACCTTGTAATTACAGGATAATTGACATTAATATTAATGAATCAACTACTAGGTAAGTTTTTCCGACAGGTATTGAGCAAGCTGCCAACTCAACACAATATCCTTTTACAGAGCTCGATATAGCCATCACTGACTTCCATGTTTAAGACGAATAAAAACTCTCTTACAAAGAAGTGGTGATAATCTGCACAGATCAAAGATGTGATCATTGAAGCAGAGGGCGATCAGTCCGGTTATGAGAGGCGGGATGGCTTAACCATTGCTGAGGCCAGTCATTGCTAGAGCCTATCGCAGTAGACGCTGAACAGCCGGCGATTTTTATGGCAAATATTTATATGGAAGTATACATGGAATCGCAAACAAAAACCCGACCATTTGCGTAGCCGGGTTATTTGTTTTGTTGGTGCCGAAGGGGAGGCTCGCCCACTACGACTCGGGCATCACGCCCTCCCCTGCGTAGGCTCCCCTCCGTTCGCTGACGCGGCCATCCCTGGCCGCTTTTATGACATTAAGTCAGCGCTCACTGCGCTTCGAGTCTCCGACTGCATAAGACAAACAAAAACCCCGGCTACTTACGTAACCGGGGTTATTTGTTTGTTGGTGCCGAAGGGGAGACTCGAACTCCCACGTCCCTACGGACACTAGACCCTGAACCTAGCGTGTCTACCAATTCCACCACTTCGGCGTGAAGCGAGGGTTTTTATAACAAATGACCATTTTGATTGCAACAAAAATTCTGCTGCTTTTTAAAAATCTCCATCCTGGTCCGGCAACGGCTCAACCATGAGTGATTTGTACTGTTTGACGGTCACCATGCCCGGTTTGGATCCCGCGGGCTTAC